>JBJKQJ010000152.1:0-24685 GCA_046705445.1 Thermoplasmataceae archaeon | reverse complement strand
CGATCAGTTCTCCTCTGCTCTTTTTTTCCAGTAGTTCCAGGATCCTGAGCCTCGCCCAAATGTCCTCTCTTTCCTCCTTGAGAAGGTTCAGGAAAGAAAATATCGCTTCTTCGTTGTGGTTGACATTGAAGTTTTCGAGAATTGTGCTCCGGGACTCAATCTTTTCAGAACCCTCCGCAAGACCCTTAAAAACAGGTTCATAGAACACGTTACTTCCGGAAAGGTATATGGCGGCCGTTTCATAATCTTCCACAGCCCTGGAAGCCCTGAATATAATCTCGAGAGTTTCCTCATCCATGTTGAGGGGCCTGTCTTCAACCAGAAGGTCAATTATGGCATCGTAAAGATCTGAACTGTTCAGGTCTTTCAGCTTGAGGCACCATAGCCCAGCAGAGGTCGTTATGAAGGTGATTTAAAGATCAAGCACTTCCCTGAATTTTTCATAGTTAAGGCTCTTGAGGTCGGAGAGGCTGCTGACAATTTCCTTTATGGTTTCATCATCCCCGGGAAGTTCTCCAGGGGTCCACGCCTCTCTGATTTCCTCTATGGCCTGATGAAAGTCACGTAATGCAGGCTCCAGACTTTCCTCATCCCCTGCCCTAATTATCTCAAGGGCTGAGTTGAGTCTTCTGACTGCCTTCTTTATCGATATGGCTTCAGCCATCTTTTCTCTAGATGTCAAAATGTATATTATGCTTATCCAACAGATTTAAAAAAGTGGATTTAAAGAGAGCCGCCAAGAATCAGGTTTGTAACCTGTAACGTGCCATACATGACAATGGTGACGATCCAAGTCATAATCACGAAGTGATGCAGGCTATGCACTACTTTTCCTCCATCAGCTATCTTTAAGGCTGTTCCAGCTATAAACGAATGAGTAAGCAGAATTGCCACGATGAAAGCTTCTATGAGCGTTATGGAAGAGGAAGGTTGGGAAACGAAAATACCAAATGAATTCAGGGAAGCTACATTGAACGTGCTGAATACCTGGTTGATGATCTGGAGTACACCAAATGCTATTGCAAGGGAAAAGGCAAGACCTCCGGTTATACCGTATATAACGCCCGTGTAGCTTGTGACTGAAGCGTGTCTCCTTTTTCTGAGCCTTATTACACGATCGAAATTATCTGCCACCACAGCCCCTGCCTTATCGGCATTTGCCCCAAGATCAACGCTTTCAACAAAACTTTCTGAAAACACCTCTATAAGGTGGGAACCAGTATCTGCGCTGAAGTTCTTCCAGGAGGAGATGTTGTTAATCCTGTAAGCAAGCCTCCTGTAAAGTGATCTTATGTCTACCGTCAGGGTTCCGAAGTCGTGCAGTACGATTGCTTTCAGTGCTTCAATCACCATGTTTCCCCTGGCCGCTGCAGATCCTGCCAGCGATCTGATGAAACTTCCAAACATTTCGTCTTTCTTTGAAACCATTTTCTCAGCTTTTGAGCCCACGTATCCAGGAACAAACAGCGGAGAAACTACAATTGCAATTATAAAATAGAAAGGCAGCTTTGACTCAAGATTCACGGCAAGCGACACAAGGAGGGCAGTGATGCTCCCCATCACAGCAAGTATAAGGTATTTCCTGATTTTAAGCTGAAGGGGCGTCTTTATTCCTGTATTGTGCCATATTGGATCATTTGGAAGTACTACTTTGATTCCATATACAAGCATTGCCTCTCCAAGCACTATGGTGAGCATGCTCAGGGAAAGAACCTGCATGATGTTGATATGGATCAGAATTGGCATGATCATGACGAATGTAATCAGGAATGCAAATGACAGAAGCATGGACACATAAAGGTCCTTGTAGAGGTCAAATGTGTACAGGGCAGAGATGTAGGTGGTTTCAAAGTTGTTCATCACGGTTTCTGCTTCGTTATTAACAAATTCTTCGAAGTCCTGTCCGCTGTTGATTGCGTGACCGAACCTTGCTAGGAAATCCTCAAAAACTTCACTTGGAGTCTTGCTGGAGAGAAACATTGCAGCCTCGGAAAGCCCTCTTCTCCAGTTCTTGACAAGGTTAACCAGTTGTTCCATTTCGAGCCTGATTTTACCAAGTTTCTCCTTCTTGGCAAGCAGCTCCAGCATGTCAATCCTGTTTGCCGAGCTTACTGAAAGTGTAGCGAATGCTGTTATGAAGTATGGAATGTTTGAATTTATGTCGGTCTTGGCAACATCTCTTTCCAGGACGGGTTTGAGCACGATGAAAAGGATTATTATTGCGCCAGCCGCCGATGCTCCCGCAGCATAAAGGTTCTGCATCAGGTTATAGAGTACAATTCCAAACACGATGAGAACGAATGATGCCCCGATTATGGCAAGATCTCTCCTTTTGAACTCAATCCTCGAAACTGTACCCAAAATCTTGAATTCCGGCATATTTATCACCCGTACAATGGTATGGCAGCTTCGCCCTTGATATAGAAGGTCTTGATCAGTTCAAACACTTTGTAATAGGACATTATGTTGTTCTTAAGCATCCACTCTATGATTCTGGCTCGTTTGAACAGTTCATCATAGATGGATTTTGGATCAGCCATTCCTGCTGTTTGGGCTATTCTCTTCTCAAGAATGTAACTGTTGTTTAAACCTCTGAACACATGTCTGTCATTGGTGGGGTCCCATTGGAATACCTGTTTCGTCGAGACTCCTCCAAGTTCCTCAAAGTAGCCCTCTATCTCGTTGATGCTGGTGGTTCTTCTCAGGAATTTACCATTAACATAAACTGCCTGCTGAATCAGCGCTATGTTCAGGTTATCCATGAAAGTCACAGGTATGTTGATTGGTGTTCCCGTAAACCTCTGGATCATCTTCTTTACAGAAGCAGCATGGAATGTTGAGATAACCGGATGTCCGGTTTGCATTGCCTGGAAAGCCATGGATCCCTCTGCACCTCGAATTTCTCCCACAATAATGTAGTTGGGCCTTGATCTAAGGGCAGTCTTAAGCAGATCGAACAGGGTTACCCTGCTTTCTTCGGCGCCTCTTTCTCTGGTGACCAGCTGCTGCCATGCATCCTGTGGCGCTCTCACCTCTGGCGTATCCTCTGCACTGAAAATCTTGGATTCCGGCCTTATAAATGGTATCATGGCATTAACAACGGTTGTCTTACCGCTTGCTGTCTCCCCGCACACGAATACACTCTGTCCGTATTCAAGGGCCAGCCAAAGGTAAGCCGCTTCTTCAGCAGAAAGTGTGTTGAACCTTACGAGCTGAACTATACTGATTGGAATATCTGCAAATTTCCTGATTGTGAAACTTGGTCCTCTTGTAGAAACATCACTGCTGTAAACAATTGAAAGCCTTGATCCATCAGGGAGTGTTGCATCCACAATAGGAGTTTTGTCTGAAACTGGTCTGCCCACTCGCTCGCTCAGCCTTTTGCTGTATATTGAAAGACGATCATTATCTCCGAAGCTTATTCTTGTCTTGAGGGATCCAAATATCTTGTGGACTATGAAGATATCATTGGCGCCTATTCCGCTAATATCTTCTATGTTTGAGTCCCTTATGAGTGGTTCTATGGGGCCGAGCCCGATGACATCTTTTTTGATGTTGTAGAGCATCTTGTCCCTAAGTTCAGCCTTAATGGTGACTGTGTTAATTTTCACCTTGTTGACAGTGCCTGAGACTACGGCTTTGTTGAAAATCTCTTCAAGGTTCTGGTCAAGGACCTCCTCTGACTCCGGTGGAGGGTAATCTGAAGCATAGCCAAGAATGACAGAGAGAATCTGCTCCATAAATCCAAGCTCCTCGGGTGTGAGATCAGGTTCTATGGGTTTGTAGATTTTGTTTCCATTGTCAGTATATATATGGATGAATATGGGGTCTCCAACTGGGTATATGATGTCCAGAGATGCTTGGTCCCTGAGGGAATTGTCTGGTACAGGGACGAATTGTGGAGTTCTCTGGGTCTGAATCCTGTAGTCCATCAGGTACTGGCCGAGATGGGGATTTCTCTGAAGGGCAACCTCCAGACTGTCGGATACAATGTAGTCTGCCATTATTTCACCTCATGATACGCTCGAAATTTCTACTATCAGGCCCCTGCCGGGTTCTATTCTGAATGGTATTGCCTGCTGGAATGATCTGAGTGCCATTGGAAACTTGACAAGATCTATCAGGTGTTTCCTTTCGCTTGCAACTTCCTTGGTGTTTAAGCCTATTATTGTTGTTGAGAGTTCGTGGATAGTTGAAAGGCTTTGAGGACTCACATCAGCAGGGTTTATCGTTACTATGACTATCCTGTTTTCAGAAAATTTCCTTAATCTGCTGAAATATTCTGCAACTTCGTAATCACTGAACATCTCCGGATTGAGTGAATCAATTATGAGCACCTGCTTTTCCTTGATCTGTTCTATATTCAGGAGTTCGTCAAGCTCGGCCTTTCTGTTTTTCCTCATAAGAAAGACAGAGGTAACGAACGATACCTGGTCCGAAAGGATCTCGTTCATCATGGGATACCCCAGTGACTCTGCCTCATTCATGAATTCCCTCACTGGAAACTGGGAGGAGACATAGGCGATGGTTGCTTTATGTTTTATCATACCGTATGCTAGTCTCAAACACAGTAGTGTTTTTCCTGCCCCGCTGCCTCCTTCTACGGTAATCACCTGGCCGACGTACAACCCGCCGCCCATTCTCCTGTCCAGTTCGTCCCCCTCGAGGGCAAAGTTCAGATACACTCTTTCACCTTTAAATCTGGAACTCCATGCTTTTGCTCAAACCATTTGAAAGTGTCACTGTAATCTGGTTGTAACCAGTTGCTATTGTCATGTTGACGACTATCTCCCCTACTTGACTTGGCATTATCTCTCCTGAATTATTCGGGGATTCCACCTTAAGCAAACTTCCTGTGACCAGCGTACCATTTACAAGCACGCTCAAAGTGCTGTTAGTGAATATTATGCCGTTCTCGCCTGTGTTCTTTATGTAGAACACGTATCCATTGTTGTAAGGAATGTGGCTTGGATCATTAATGATCTGGAAATCAGTCTGAATCAGACTTGAAGTCCCCTTGGCTGAATTCTCCATGCCAAGAGTAAGATGGGCCGTCTGCCCTCCAAGTACACCTACCACTGACACACTGAGCACCAGTGTGGCTATGAAGAATATCATTTCCGATGTTGCTAAAGATCCCATTATATTGTCACCTTTATATACTTCTGGTATCCAGTGTTGAATACCATGTCTATGCTGTAGTTTCCAGCTGCCGTGGTCTTGAAGACCAGGCTTTCGTTCCCCAGCGGGAACAAATATTGATTGGAATATGTGTAGTTAACGAGGGTCCCGTTAACCAACAGGTTCGTGCCATTCATGTCCAGGGTGACACTCCCTGTGTTTGTAACATTCAGTGTTACACTGTAATTGGTACCTGACAGGGTGTAATTGTAACCCGTCACAGACACCTGTGAATTCAAGTAATCGTAATTGTTGTGGTTGAAATTATCCTGTGCATTTTTCAACTGCGTTTCCGCATGCACGAAGTCGGAGTATACCATACCAAAAAAAATAAGGGATGAGCTTAGCAATACTGCCACAGCTACAACGTAACTAAATCCCATACAATTCGTCGACTCCCTTCTTCAACATTCTGAAGTCTCTCTCGAGAGCTTCAATTAGATCTCTTGTTATCTCGCCTCCGTTGAGTTTCTCAATGAAGAGCATGGTAACTATGTGGTCCTGGATCGATGGTTTCACTTTGTATTCCTGGACTGGGCTGATCAAACCTGTCATTTTGGTGAATTTGATCATCTGGTCTTTCACAGACTGGGAAATCCAGCCTATGCTTTCGTAGTAGTCAAGGACATCCATTGTGTTTTCGGGCCCATAGTTGTCGAGAAGGAATTCCAGCCAGCGCAGGGCAACCATCAGGGAAACCACATCATCACCAAGTGTTTCCAGCTTGGCTTTTCTGTGGGCCTTCCACGGGTATCTGGCCTGTACCTGGCTTGTCTCCATCTCTGGTTCGGGACTCTTCTTCTTGTTTCCTTCTCCGGATAGCATCTTTTCGACGTTGGAAATCTCCTTGAAAAGGTTATCCACCTTTCCCAGGAGGGAGTTTTCCTTGCTTTCACTGTACCTTTGTTCAAGGTTGTTAAAGAGGGCTTCTATGTCGGATTTTGAGAATTTCGTTGGTGAGTTCAGTATCTTTTGCCGAAGCTCTTCCAGTACAAATTTAGGAATTGTCTTGTCTGCAGAATCCATTTTGGTCTGCAGAAAACTTTTCAGTGCATCATTGATCATTTGCATCCTCCTGGTGTTCTATATCTGAAATCATATCGTCTATGTCAGGGGTACCATAAAGTTCCTTGAGATCACCTATTGCAGACTGCACTTGTCTCTCAAGATCCCTTATACTTTCCCTGAGCACGTCCGTGACTTCCTTTATCTCCTCAGGAGTAACATCCATAAATGGATTGAATTTTTTCGATACCATTTCATATAATGATACTACCATTTTAACGTTCTCCTTTAGTGATTCAAGTTCATCTTTGATTTCAGTTATGTTCCTCTTTGCGGTTTCCATTGATACGTTCAGTTTACTGATTTCATTTTCCACCGCACTGATTCGCTGATTGACACCATCTATGAATTTACTGTCCATTCCATGTGATTGCTGAGTTTCAATAGGCGGTTGAATTGGTGCGTTCGGTTGGGGTACGTTGACTGTGGTCTCTTTTTTCTTCTTTCCTAAGCCCTTTACATTATCTAAGAGACCCATTGTAATCACTGTCTAAATAGGAGAGGGAATACAGCTTACTGTAGCTGTATTACCTTCTGTGTGAAAGCAAACGGTGCGTCGAACTGCAGTACTCCTGGAGAACCAACCTGTGGGTTGACTGATCCGGATACCTGGCTGTTCTGTGTGATTCCCGTTCCAAAGACTGCTGTCACGTTGATGAGTATTGCTGCCTCTCCACCAGATGTAAGCACTGGGTAGTTGTAGGTCATTGATAGCTGTGGGTCTTTCAGGTCAAGCACTGCAAAGTGGCTAGAGCTTGTTGCTGAGAAGTAGGTAGAGTTAAACACGTTTGCTGTTCCGCCTGTCAGGTTATTGAAGCCTGTAGCTGAGTCAGCATATGTGAGTGATGCAGTCTGGCCGTCATATGTTATTGTTACTGTTGCCTGGTTCAGGTTGATTCCTGAGCTGCCAGCGTTTGGTGTAACATATATGGCTATCCAGTGAAGGTTACCTGCTTCTGGTACGCTTGCATTGCTGTCAAGTCCCCAAACGGAAGCTACTGCAACCCCGGATGAGACCTGTTCAGTGGTCTGCCCACCTGTGCTTGTCGCTTTCTGCTGCAGTGTTCCAGCTGTGTGTATTAACACAGTTGCTGCTACAGCTGCCACCAGTACCATGGCTATAAAGATAATCAAGGTACCGATTCCTGTTTCAGCCTTATTGGCCTTAAGGCTGAATGCTCTCTGGAGCTTTTTTGCTCCTCTATATAGTGTTCTATTCATTAGACACCTCAGCCGATTAATGGCTGAGAAGACTAATATCGGTTTTTTGCATAGAGGAATACCTGTTCTGCTGTAAGATGATGTGTAAGGAGTTATGTAGGTAAGGTACACTCATTTGAGATCTGAGCCAGTTATTCTATGGAAATCTCCGTGTTTGTGCTTCTCTCTGAGCACGGCATAGGACTCGGCGTTAAGTATTGCATAATCTCTAAGTGAAGAATCTCCAGTTCTCTTAATTTTCCCAGGGGTTCCAGCTATAAGTGAGTTCTCAGGCACACTAGTCTCCTGTGTAACCACTGTGCCAGCTGCCACAACACTTCCGGAATGAATGCGCGCGCCATTCATGACGATTGCACCCATTCCAATGATGATATCGTCTTCAATAAATGCACCATGTACAATGGCATTATGTCCAACTGATACATTTTTCCCAATTACTGCGGGGTTGTTCACATCGGTGTGCACAGTAACATTGTCCTGGAGGTTGGAATTATGCCCGACAATGATCTGGTTAAGGTCCCCTCTAAGCACCGTATTGTCGAAAATAGCAACATCGTCTCCAATCATTACGTCTCCAATAAGAACGGCAGTCTCAGCTATGAAACAGTTCTTGCCTACCTTAACTGGCATAATTCTGAATGGCAGGTTGGGGATTTAATGTTGATGATATAAAGTCAAAACATTCAACACTCTAGGTATAGTTACTGATAAGTTAGCCAATATTAGGCCTTTCCAGTGACAAAATGAAATATTTCGGATAAATTTAAACCAACAAAGTTTATATTTACGCATTAATTTGTCAGACGAATGTATGATACATATCTGTCATAGGCATGATTTTGTGTCACACGCTCAAAGGTGAAAATATTGTCAGTTCCGTACAGAATCACAGTAAGGCTCTCCAAGGAAACGATGGGACAGCTTGAGGAGCTAGTAGAAAACTTCCAGTACGAGACAGTATCAGACATAGTCAGAAGAGCCATCGACGAATTCATAGAAAGAAACTACAGAAAGGGCCCAACTTCAAAGATAGATCTGGTTCTGCCAAAAAAGATGATCACTGAACTTGAAACAGAACTCGATCAGGGTTCAGCAATATCCCTAGATGATTTGATCAGAGTCATCCTAAGGGACTATACGTTGAATAAGATAAACAAGGAAATCAGGGAAATATCAAAGGAAGAGAACGCAAAGCAGTGATTCGCTCCATTATTATTCTTTGAATTTCTTCCTTTCAATAACATCTTTATAAAACCTGCGTAGATTATGGTTTGAATGGTCGTAATAAAGGAGACCCGGTCGGTCCTCACCAGTCTTTATGGAAAAAATTTCATCTCCCACATCAACGATTTTTCCACAGTTGTAGGTTATTCGGTGGAAGAGGAGGGAGGAGAAGTCAAGGTCGAATTTAATCCAGACAGGCCGGATCTGTTCTCTTTTACCTCTCTTTACAATGCAATGCAGATATACTATGGAAAGAAATCATGGAAACCGGTTTCTTTCAAAGGGACGCAACTTGAATTCTTGATTGAAAAAAATGTGCGCAGGCTCCGGCCATACACCATAGGATTCTGTTGCCAGGGGAATGAGATCGGTGAACACTTTCGCGATTTGATTGATTACCAGGAGAGAATCCACCTCTCCGTAGGAAAAGACAGATCCAAAGTATCAATTGGAATACATGATACCACTGGCCTGAAAGGTCCAATTTATTACAGGGCTTACAAATCAGATAATGTAAGGTTCACCACATATGACGGTGAAGTAACAGGAACGGCAGAGGAAATAATTTCCAAACATCCAAAGGGCCAGGAATACTCTCATCTCATTCCATCGGGGAATGAGGTACCTATAATTGAAGACAGCATGCACCAGGTACTGTCAATGCCACCGGTAATCAACGGTCATACTACTGCCGTCTCATCAAGGACTAAGTCCTTTTTCGTTGATATTACGGGTACAGACATTACGGCATTGAAAGACGCATTCTTCCTGCTGGCGTACTTCTTCAGCAACCTGGATTACAGACTTTCACTGTCAAATGCCGGGGATATTTCCGCAGACCTTAAAACAGACGGCAGGAAAATAATGATAGGGCAACCTGCCATTATGGAACTCACAGGTACCAGAATTCCAAATGAAAAAGTAACGGAAATTCTCAAAAAAATGGGCTATGGTTCGTCAACTGAAGGTGAAAACGTGATAGCTTTGGTGCCGGGGAACAGATCTGACGTTATGGGGCCGGCGGATGTCATCGAGGACATTGCAAAGGGTTACGGATATGACAAAATCCCGGCGGTACAGCCGCAGCTCAGTGTAATAGGCAGGGAACTGGAAAAGAAACCTCTGCTGAATCTTGTTCGTGAGGTCATGATCGGGATTGGGCACCAGGAGATCATGAGTTTTGTGGTAACTTCCAGAAAATTTTATGAAAACATGAATTATGGGGGCTCAGTTGAGGTCAGGAACCCTAAAAGCTTAGATTTTAGTGTAGTCAGGGACAGGCTTATTTTAGGCTCATTGGATTTTTTAAGGAGAAACAGAAGGCGAAACTTACCACAGAACATTTTCGAAATAGGCGAAGTGTTAATTGGCGCCAAGCAGCAGACTAATTTGTGCCTGCTCAAAGCAAATTCCAGGTCGGGTTATTCCGATATAAAGCAGTCCATCGATGCACTAATGATGAGGGTAGGCGTAAAGGATTTCACAATTGTGACAGAGAAATCGGACTTGCTCATCGAGGGGCGTGGTGGAACAGTGAAAGTCAGAGGCAAAAATATAGGCATAATTGGAGAAGTTCACCCTGACACTCTGGACTCCTTTGATCTGAGGAATCCAGTCAGCTATGCGGAGCTGAACTTGTCCAGGCTATTTGCTGTTTTAAATAAGCAGACCTGAGTCAAATATCTGATCTTCTTGCCTTTTTGAAAGGGATATGCCCATTTTTGTCAGGTGATCTCTGTTTATTTTCTTATTTGAGAAATTATATGAATCCAGACTTCCTGAAATAATGTCCGGCCTTATCCCAAGGTTATCCGATAGAATGCCTATGGCTTTCTTTACGTAGTCGCGTTCCTCCAATCCTGTAATATCGTCGGTCATGAATTTCGGGATATCATCATGAAAAAGTTTCCAGTTTTCAGCCCAAAATTCTCTGGTGGTGGCAAGAGAGCAGCAAGGAAATCCATCAAGTGCATCCGAATAATCTATGACAACTTCAGGAGAGATTTCTCCCTTTAGCAAACTAAAATAAGGTTCCCATATTGCTATGGCACGGT
Source organism: Thermoplasmataceae archaeon (assembly GCA_046705445.1). Classification (GTDB taxonomy): domain Archaea; phylum Thermoplasmatota; class Thermoplasmata; order Thermoplasmatales; family Thermoplasmataceae; genus JAJZOM01. The sequence continues at coordinate 13,940 of JBJKQJ010000152.1, read as the reverse complement.
ACTTTTCAGTCTTGAATCTGGAACTGCCTGTGCCAGGGTCGGAAAAACTTTCAATTTTTGAGGGTACAATTTCACTGTTTGCCCTGAGGCTCATGGTTATCATGGATGAGACTTCTGTGCTCAGAAGGGCGTCTTTTTCCCAGTTTTTTTCAAAAATTATTCCGGAGCCTCCCGAAGAAAGGCCGGAACAGATTCTAATATCCATTCCAAGAAGTGCTGAAAGAATCAATGAATTTGTCGGTGCGAGGGCAATTTCAAGAGCTGCCAATCTCAAATCTTCAAGAAGTTTCACTGTGCTATCGTAAAACCGGAAGGATATGTCCACGCCGATTGTGGAAGCATATTGCATCAGAAAACTCATGGCAGGGACATATTCGGAAGATTTGAGTAAACCAGTTCTAAGTATGCCGGCAAGTCTCCCAGGATATAAATCCTTTAAGTAAACCGTGGCTCCAACACCCTTTATGGTGACTCTTTTTACCAGTCCCTCGGAGACCATTCTTGATATAATTTCTGAACAGTATGATTTGGATATTCCCAGCATGCTTTCAAGTTCCTTCTGTTTCAGCCCAGATGCTCCTGCTCTTATTATGAGATCTAGTGATTTATTGTAAACGTCCCCTCGTTTCTTTCTTGCCAATAGCCATTCAACATTTCGGTTTTCAAAAAACTTCCCATACCGCTTTCACTGGCGTAAAAGGTTAATATTCGGTAATCTCTTAGGATTCAACCAAGCAAACATAAAAATTTTAAGCTAACAAAAATATGGAGAACAAATCAGAAATGCATCTTTTGGAAACCGAAAACATAGGTGATGTTGTTGGGTTGCTTGAAATCCTTGAGGATTTGGGTGCCCCAGTTGATATCGCTACACTTGATGACTCTCTTGACGAGGAAAGAACAACCCTGCTGAATTTACTCAATGATGCGGAAGCACTTGGACTTGTGAATGTGCAAGACGGTGACGCATCACTTACTACTTTGGGAACAGAGTTTCTCAAGGCAGATCTCACAGACCGCAAAGTAAAGTTAAGGGCCCTTCTCAAAAAAGTTGAACCATTCTCTTCACTTCTTAAGAAACTTCAAGAGTCTGATTCAAACGAGATGGACAGGGAAGAACTTGATGAATTTATTGCAGTCAACTTCCCCTCAGAAGATTTGGAGGCTACATACAGGTTAATATTGAACTGGGGCCGGTACTCAAAACTCATAGACTATGACGCGGATGAAGAAATTCTAGTTTATCTCCCGTGATATCATTTTTTCTATTCTAAATGGATTTTTAGGCGTTTCAGCTTAGTTTTTTATATTTAGATTATATTGGTGTTTCTCAGGTACGACGACAATGGAATTACAGCTTGAACCACGATTCAATGTGTTATCTAGGATATACAAACATTCAGAAGTTATTATCGTCGGCATACTAGTCGCATTTTACCTATTCCTTTCCAATTACTATTACTGGTCAGCGACTTTTGTATACGGCGGTGGAATTGCTGCTCTTCCTACCTCAGGAGGAAGTGACCCATACTACAATTTTGTAGTAATCCAGTACATATTAACCCATCATACTCAACTTGTTTTCGATCCCACGCTTAACTTCCCGCTGGGAACAAACAATCCTAGGAACCCGTTCTTCCACTGGTTCATAGTTCTGGTGGCAGAAATATTGGGCCCATTCATGGGTACGGAACAGGCTGCATTCTATGCATTTGAAGAATTTGATGCAGTATTCGGAGCCCTGCTCATAATACCTGTGTACTTGGTAACAAAGGAAATTTTCGGCAGAAATGCTGCTGCTGTATCTGCCTTGCTTTACACACTGATGCCGAGCAACCTGTCTGCAGGTATCCTTTCAGGAGGAAGGATGCACACGCCTGAGCTTATTTTCGCTTTCTTTGCAATTTACTTCTTCGCCAAGGCCATTAGAATGAGCCAGAAGACAAGGATCATCGATGACCTAAGGGACTATAGGCATTATCACGTCAAAGTCATCGAATTTTTCAATTCAAACAGAATTCCAACAATATATGCCTTGCTGGCAGGAGCTTCACTTGGTGGACTGATGCTTGCATGGCAGGGGTATGCTTACATTGAAGCAATTCTCCTGATGTATGTCGCAGTTCAGCTTATCGCAAATATCATCCTGAAGAGACCCACCGGTTATGTCACATTCTATACAGCGCTATTTGTCATACTGGGCTTTGCAATGGGTGGATATTACTACATTGCTCTCGGTGAAGCCAGTGGATGGTACAATGCGGAAGTCATGGTAGGCGTGGTTATTGTCCTGTTTGGCCTCATAGTCGGCCTTATCGGAAGAAAACCGTATATACTCATCATACCAGTTCTTATAGTAGCTGTTATAGCGGCTCTGGAAGGAATGGCTCATTTCAGTCCAGCACTTCTGGAGAGGCTATTGAGCGGTGAAGGTTATTTCATAAAGACACGGGTATACGCAACCATCGCCGAAGCTGCTGCACCACAGCTTGGTCCTTATATTGCAGGGTTCGGGTTTGCTCAGTTCTTCCTTGGAATAGTAGGTGTTGCATATGCTATTTACGTTTATCTTAAGGAAAAAACAGATGAACTACTTTTCATCCTAGTGTTCTCTATTGTTTCTATTTACATGAGCTTTGCTGCAGCCAGATTCAACATTACTGCAGCACCTGCATAAGCCATCCTTGGTGGTGTATATCTAATATACCTTGGTAAGTTGGGCAGATTAGATGAAATCAAAAAGAAGAAACCATCTGGCTCAACGCCCCCAATTAAGGCAATAAGGGGAAACATAAAACCACTCCAGGTTCTCGCGGTCTTCTTAATAGTAATAGCATTATCCATTCCATCTGCAGCATTCATGGTCTCTGCGTCAGTGCCATTTGGAAGCACCTCCCAGGCACAGGTGGAACAACAGATAGGAAACTCCATACCCTCTTTCCTGCAGTCCAATAATACCACTAACTTTGTTGGAGGGCTTAGCAGCGCTGTGACTAATGGTTCTACGCCGCTGAGCAAGTCATTTGCCTGGCTTTCAACCCAGAATTCCAACCTTCCAGTAGTAGAAAAACCCGCATACGTTTCATGGTGGGATTACGGATTCCAGCAGCGCTATCAGGGTCAGCACCCATCGGTTGCGGATGACTTCCAGCAGGGTATCCCTGTGGCTGGTCAGACCCTGCTTGCACAGAATAATTCACAGATAATCTCACTGTTTATAGGAAGACTGCTGGAATCCAATTACAAAAACGGCCAATTCTCCTCGAAAGTAACACAGACGCTCATTCAGTATCTCGGTGCAAACGGTTACACAAACCTGCTTGGCGTTTCAAAGAATCCAGCCAACTATACTGAGACAGTTCTTTCCAACCCGTCAGTTTATGGTCAGTACATCAAAGAAATCAATACTGCAAATGTTTATTATGCATACATAAAGGGATTCCTGGCCAGCAACTACTCAGTTTCAACAGTAGTAGATGTATATCAGGCACTTATGTCAGAAACTGGATACTCAATAAAATACATACAGATACCTACGGATAACAGCGTGCCGACAATGCTTCCCACATCTGCGCAGAATACTGGGATTTTTTATGCTCCCGCATATCTTACATACACTCCTTCTTATACAACTACATCCGGTGGTGTAATCCCAACAGGATTTTACAACATATATGCAAACACTAACAATGGCACTTATTCACTGCAGAATCTTCCGCCCGGTTCAATTCCCACAGCTTATAACATACAGTTCACGCCCCAGTTCTATAACACTTCAATTTACAGATTCACAATTGGAATTCCACCATCAGCTGTTGGGCAGTCTTTTGGAATACCTGGGCTGGATTATGGTTCGACCCAGTATACCGCCATGCCCGCCTGGAATATGAGCAATTTCCAGCTGGTTTACGAAAACATACCGTTTAACCCATACAAGGACTATAAAGCCCACCCTGGAGCGTGGACAACGGTCCCACTTCAGACGGCCTATCAATACAGCAAAGAGGGTAAAGGAACCGTGGAACTCCTTCCACCTGTTTCCACGCTTCTTTCACTTTCTGACCCAATTGTGGCTTACTACCCTGGTGCAGTGATACATGGCCAGGTTACAATGCCCGGCGGCGCACCTGTTCCGGGCGTTCATGTAACCATCTTTGACCAGTATGGAATACCGCATGAAGTAGCTACTACGAACAGCCAGGGATATTACAACATTACAGCACTCCCCGGTAACGATAGCCTGTATTACAGCCTTGGAACCCTTGACCCCCATTATCTTGTTGGTCTGAACACTCTCGGTTCCAAGAATATCCACATATCAACTAACCAAGCTAACAGGGTACCTACCTCATACAACAAGACAACGGGACTGCCAGACTATTATATAACAGAAAACTTTGCAATGCAGAAGACAGACAGCTCAGGTAGTGTCAGCTACGAATATCAGCAGCACTACTATGGACAGAATACAACTGCCCCACTCGTATCGCTTAAGCAGATAAGGAGCGGAACTGTTTATTACACCAACAGCACATATAATCTGTCTTTCCAGACACAGATAGTTGATGGCAATTATTCATTTACGAACCTGCCACCTGTTTCATACCAGACGACTTTGGTTACTGGGGGCCACACATACAAGGACTTCCAGTACGCAAATATAACAAACGGCGGCAATCTTGTTTACGATCTGGCCATACCGTTTGATACAATATTTGCAAACCTATCCCTTGCAGGCAACAGGCTTCCAGGGCTGTCGGTTTCAGCTAACGGCCCCGGAGGATACGTGGCTGGAAGCGAAGTGTCCAATACCACCGGTACCGCCAAGATCTGGGTAACGCCTGGCAGTTACACTGTGACAATAAATGGTGCCAATATTACCTCCATTCCCGTTCAGGTAAACCTGAATTCATGGAACCTGAATACAACGGTCAATCTGACACCAGTCCTATCTTCAACAGTGTCGATAGGCCTAAGTGGATATTCGGGCCCAGCCAATGTCACGCTCTATAGAAATGGCCTGCTTGGCAATCCTGTTAAGCTGTCACTGGCAAATGGGCGATATACTGGCGAAGTGCCGTTCGGCATTTACACAATATATGCCCTGTCTCCAACAGGTAGCTATCTCCAAACTGTTACAATAAACGGATCTTATGTTTCCAACGTTTCAATGAATCCGCTAGCTAACCTGACATTGACATCCCGCATGCAGAATACCAATCAATATTCGGGCCAGTATGAACTGCTTGGTTCCGCCGGGTATCTTCAATACTCTTTCACCAGCAATAAGAGCCTGATGGTCCAGCTGCCTGAGGGAACCTACACAATAGCAGGGGTTGGAATTTACACCGGAGGGAGCAACTCTGGTTTCCAGACAGTTACATTATTCGGAAATTCCGACTACAACTTGAGTCTATCCGGCAACAATTCCCTATCAAGCCTGGTTTTCAATAGCGGACAATATTCGTCATACAACGCGAAATCCGCTTTGAGCAGTGGAATTGTAGTCCTGGAATACGGCCAGACACCTATTTATTACTCTACGGTGAGTTCGCAAGGGCTGTCACAGTTGTACTATCCAGCATATGCTGCAAGTGGTCTTACGCTATCCTTCCAGGGAGCATATTATGATCCTGTTTCCGTGCCGGTTACAGGTCAGCAGACTTCAATCGCAGCCACTCCAATTAGTTCACAGTTTATATTGGACCTGAACCAGACATCCTTCTCTTCTTCCACGCAAACTGTAACCCTGGTTTCTGAAGGAGGAAGCTTCAACTATACGCTTGCTGCTGGACAGGGTACAGTGGAGGTTCCAGTAGGAACTTACTTTGTAAAGCTTTCTGCAACTGGATCAACCTTGGAACCGAACCCTGCATATGTTGCGGTTAACAGCAAGAATATTGGGACTTATCACCTTGGAGTGTCAGAATATTCCAACGTAACTTCATCTACTGCCCAACTGACCAAACTGTTCTATCCAAATGGAACCTTAGTCACTAATATTACTCACGTGCTGACAGGGAATTATCAGGCATACATGTACAACTCCGCCTATGGTGTCAATTTGACAAATGTCTACATATACCATAACACGACTCTTAGCCCATCCTACAGCAAGTCATATTTCCTCTCGCTTTCCAATAGTGCGGGATATACCAATGGAGAATACATAATATCAAATGGAGTCAACAAACTGAAGGTTGGTGGAGGAAGTATAGCTCTTCCTTCCGGTACATACAGTGTAAGTTTCACAGATTCATTCTCCAATTCAACTGGGTCATTCAATTACACAGGAACGGCTTCCATAAGCCTCAATGCAAACTCAAGCCTCAATATTACGGTGGCTGGAAGTGAGTTCTATACAACATTATCCGGGTATGCAACCTTCTCAGGCAGCGCCTCTAGATATACTGCCGTTATGCTCGTAAATTCCGCAGGAAAAATTCTTGAGACCACTTCAACCAACAGCCTTGGATATTATTCAATGGCTGTCCCAACAGGTGAATACACGGTATATGCGTTGAATAATATGAGTAAGACTGCCTTTTTCGGTGGCATTTACATCTACGGGTTCTCCCAGTCCGTGTCAAAGAACATTACACTGAAAAATGCATATTATGTCACCGCCAGTGTAAATCTCGGCAGCAATCTTGTAAACAACCTGGTAAACTTAACCTCAGGAAGTGCAAGATATGCTTTCTATCCAGATAGCGGTAGTCTTCTCCTGCCAATAGGGAACTATACATTTGAATCATCTACGACTTCAACGGAACAGACCTTTGATGGGAATATACTGTCTGTAACCTATTCCACCAGTGAACTGGTTTACGTCAACACAGATATGACCCTGCCCCTTACACTTAACAAGAAAGTAGTCCATTCCTTCCAGGCCAAGCTCCTTTCAAGTGAAGTATCAATAAGCAGGGGAGATAACCTGACCTACAGGTTTAATCTTACAAACCTGGGAAACAGCAATGAATCAATATTCATGGCGTCCACTTCTGGCATCTGGACAGAGTCTTTCAGTCCGGGGACACACACACTTATGCCGGGACAGACTGTCAATGTGATCATGAACGCAACCCTTAACGGCAACATTGCATCAGGCGCGGAAAGGATCCCCTTCAATGTTGATTACATAGGTGGTTCAGTGCAGCTAAGCCTTCCCGTCAACATAAACGTCCAATATAACTACACAATTGCCGAAAATGGATTCCCTGCATACAGTGGAAATGGGACGCTTATACCTGTGCTTCTTAATAACACCGGAAATGCCCCCATTACAGTGAACCTTTCTCTCAACGAAACCAGGCTGAAACAAAATGGGTGGTATGGCAGTGTTCAATTGAACAATGCTGAAATTACTTCAGTCTATCTGCCATTTGGTGTAAGCAAGGTAGTTTACGTTTCGCTCAACTCAACAGTTTCGAAGCCTGTGTATCCATTTACCTTCACCCTTAACACCTTCAGCAATGTTTCGCAGGGGCAGAATATCACCAAGAACCTGTCACTATCCATCAGTTCTCCCCAATCAGCAACTCTTGTGCCTTTCCCAAGTGGCAATAATATTATTGCCAACTACACAGGCTCTCCAGTTGAGACCCTAATCTCGGGAATACTTGTAATAGCGGTGGCGGTTATTGCGGGCCTTATAGTTACAGCTTACAGGAGCAGAAAGAAATGAAAAAGATATCACTGATTGCAGTCATTTCTCTACTTTTCATATCATCTTTTGCAGCAATGGGCGTCTCAAGCGGGTATACATATGTTCCACCGTTTTCCCAGACAACGGCTCTCCCGTCGTACTCGTTTGTTAACCAGAATTTTACAGTTTACGTCAATGAGACATTTGGTTTCACCAATTACACATTAACTGCATATATTGGAGCAGAAAACCTGTCAGGCAGTTCTCAACAGGCTTCTGTCCACTATTTCCATGCTTCAAACCCCGACTTCAAATTCAACGTTACTGCACCAGCGACTCCACAGACAGTCTACATCAAGGTGGTCGCTGCGGCAGAGTATAACGGGGCAAGTGTCATCAGCAGCTCAACATATTCAGTAACTATTTCGCAACCCATTGTGTTCCACGCCAAGATAGTGAACAAGGGAGTGTCTACGGTCCATAACCTGACAGTAGATTTCTATCTCGACAATTCGCAGTTCCCTGCCGGACACGTTACAGTTGCATCAATAGCTCCTAATCAGGTTGTGTATGTCAACTTTACATATCCTTTTGAATCACTGACTCCAGGCGAACACACACTTACAGTTACAACACAATCGTCTCTGATCCAGGTTAACGGGGACACAGGAAAATCCACCTCTTCCTTCTATTATGGCACGCCGCCAAACTACAACTGGATCTATTACGTTGCGGTTGTAGTGATAATCGTGATGGTATTCTTTGCACTCTCTGCAGGAAGAAAACCGGCTGCGGGAATGAGGCCACCCAAATGGAGAAGAAACAAGTAATCACTCCATTTAAATTATTTTTAAACTAATTTCACCCTACCAGGCTTCTCAGGGTGGTAAACTCTCTCTCATAGGCATATTTTCTCTTGAGGTTCTGTAAATTCTGGTCGTTGGATACAACATACCTGTGCTCAACCTGGGCAATTCTTGCAGCTGAAAGTGCATTGTCGTGTATCTTGTGAGGGAAACTGGTGTTTTTCTCATCCACTATCCTTACGGGAAGGTTAATGGCATTAATGTTCCTGATTATACAATCCCTGTTTGGAGCGTCTCCATTTCCTATCTTTATCTCCAAGTCATTGTGGTTATAAGAAGACACTATGGATCCAATCTCGTCCCCGATGATGTCGATAGAAGTACACTCATAGGCTTCTGTGAGAACATTGTCTGCAAACACAGCTAAACCAGGGTAAGGGCCGGGATCAATTCCGATCACCAATGCGTCGAACGCCTCTTTCATGAGCAACCTGGAAAGTGACATTCTGAGCCCTTGCTTGGGGTTGTCTGCTTTAACCTGTCGGTCCAGAACGACATCATCCTTGGAAGAACTCAACACAACAGAAACATCGTTGGGAACAGCGTCGATAGACTCAATGCTCACAAAAGGTAGATTCCACTCTCTAAGGAGTTTAATTATGTCGTGGTAGAACTTGAAGTCAGATGTGAAGACTCCTATCCGAGCCATTCAGGTCATAATTCCCAATAGACTTAAAGGTTTTCGTCAGAATCTATGGAGGATTTTCCAAGTTGTTCGCCTATGATTCTGTTTGCGGTTTCTACGAACTGTTTTTCCTTCCCTCTTGGTATAACTGCTCCAGCTGCAATATCATGACCTCCGCCAGATCCACCAACCTCACTGGAACTCTCCCTCATTACTATGGAAAGGTTCAGTCCTTTCTGAACCTGCCTTTTGGTTCCCCGGGAAGACACTTTTGTGTCGTTGGTCCCTACATTGAAACCTATCAATGGCTTGTCCTGCTTAAGGAGGTACAGCATCATTGTGCCGCTTATTGCTCCAGCCATTTCTGATTCAGGTGCATAAAAGTATCTGACGTTTTCCTCTTCAAATACTTCCTTGTAGGCTCTGTAGGTATATTCAATCAGCTTTGTCTTAAAGATTCTCCAGTTATTTATCATATCCTCTTTCTGAGAAGGGTCTCCGAGGAAGTATATAACCGGTACCGAATTCATTCCGACCTTGGCATTTCCGTCAACTATGGTACTGATCTCCTTTGAAGTGAATCCAAGGTCCTTGAATCTTATTAGATCGTTTTCAAGGTACTTTATGGCTTCAGAACCACTATTCTGGCGTAGTAGCTTTGAGGAAAGAAATTCTGCCACAAGCTGTTTTTCATCTTCGTTTAAATCAAAGATATTATTAACCGGATCAACACCTAGGCTTTCCAGGGCCTGTTTAACATTTTCAGGTTTCCCGCTCAGATCAAAGAAAAATGGATCAGTGGAATATGTAATGCCATCCAGCAGGGTCGCACCTTCAAGATTAAGCGTATGTGCAGTGTTCAGATTCTTTCCATAATGGTCAAAGAGAATCTTGTTGAGGCCCGTCAGCCCGCCTATATCCTGTTTGTCAGCAATCACTCCGGATAAAAGATAAGGCATGAGGTCTGCATTGTTCTCATCCATGGCAAGCGCCATGACAAAACCCATTGTGGCACCACAGGCCCCTCTGGTACCGTCGATGCCAAACTGGCGGGCATTAATGTTGAGGCCCTTAAACGAATTTTCCTGGAAGAAGTGGTGGTCAAGAATGACAACATTCTCAGATTCCTCAATGAACCTTGCCTGGTCCGACCCTGCATCGACAACAATTGTGAAAACTTCGGGATATTCCTGTATTCTCTGCCTGAAGCTGTTTCCATCCAAGCTCTTAATAAAACCTAGGTGGAATCTGATCCCTTGGCGCCTAAGCGCAGTCGTAAGAATGATCGCCGCGCTACCGCCGTCGCCATCAAAGTGCGCAAGCACCCTTACATATTTATTTTCGAGGATGCGCTTAGCACCCTCTTTCAAGAGTCGATAAAATTCAGGTTCAATTATGTCTTTAAGCATCTCATTACAGGACTTTTGACAGGTTCCATTCAGGTGCCAGATATCCTGATCTCTTGTAATATTTGACCATCCTTAATATCTTGGCCATAAGGAGAGCCTGACCCCTCTTGTTGCTCATGTCATTCCTGTTAGCTTCCATATGCTTGCTGACATTTCTGTATTTTTTAATCAGATTCATAAGATCTTCAGGAACTGGGTCCACAAGTCCTGCACTTTTCAGGATAACACCTATCTTCTTCCCGAGCACAACCTTTGAACCTGGTATTCCATACTGGTCTCTAAGTTTTACACCAATGACGGAACTGCTGTTTCCCGCCTTCTTAAGATCAACAATCATCTTCTCTACTTCTTCATTAGAAAACTGAATCCAGTCTGGTTTTTCAGAACTGTAAATTCTTTTTGATTTTGATCTTCCTCTTTTCCTCGTATGCATTCTTGCCATTTTTATCGGTACCTTTGAGTTATCCGTAATCAATAAAGTATTAATTTAATTTTCCTGTAATTGCCAAGGACACTTCACACACGCCCACAATTAACTTATTCGGGTTTAAGGCTTTAATCAACAGGATGGCATTTTTCCATGCTGGAAATCCTTTCTATGGTTTCATCCAGGTAGCTGCTGTCAATGTCGAATCCGATGCAGGACACTCCAATTTCATATGCAGCCAGAGCGGTTGATCCGATGCCGATGAACGGATCCAAAACCACCATATTTTCTTTCAACCCATGAAGCTTTATGCACATTTCAGGTAGTTTTTGAGGGAATGTTGCCGGGTGTGGGCGTGTACTCCTGCTCCTAATGGTCTCATATGGAAGAAACCACACGTTTCCTCGGTCCCTTTTGTCATTCCCGGCGCTTTTCCATCTTTTCACATTGGATTTATCCTGGTATGGAACCCCCACTGCAAGTTTGTCCAATTGCACGACACCACTCTTGGTAAAATGGAATATATACTCCTGAAAGTCGTTGAGGAACCTATTGCTGACAATTGGCTTGAAATGGCCTACAGACAGGTCGCCAGTTTGCATATGCCCATTTCCCATATCCTCTCTCATTATGGAAATAGACTTTACCCAGTGAATCACATTCTGGAGGTTAAGATGCTTTCTGACTGCCTGGGCCACATCCCACGCAATCCACTGATCCTTGGGAATATTGCCCACATTAAGGAAGAATGAGCCCCCATCTATCAGTACCCGTTTAACTGATACTGCAAGGCGCTCCATCCAAGCTAAATATTCCTCCCTTGGTAGAGTATCCTTGTGGGTTGAGTAATTGACACCGATGTTATACGGCGGCGATGTCACAACAACATCGATGGATTTCTCCTCCAGCATTTCATCGATTCCCTTTGTGGAATCTCCAAGGTAAAGTGAAATGAATTTCCCATGATCAGTTCCGCACTGCCAGTATGGCTTAAATGAAGCCGAGGACATCTGATGTTTTGTATGGGTATTCCGTTAATAATTTATGTTTACTGGCATTTTATTTCAGTTTTATTTCCTGTTGACCCAGGGAAGCTGAGAAAATTCCAAGCCTATAAATAATCGAAATCACGCTCATACTGTGCTATTATCTCACTTGCGACTGTCCAGATGGTCAACTCCTCATCGAATATGGAAAAAGCATCAGCAAGGGAATAAACATCTGTTCGGTAATCGCCTTCGGAGAAACCACCCATTATTATGGTCTGGTTCTGGGTCGCATCCTTGAAGATTTTCTTTACAGTGATACTTTGTCCGGTGGGAGAAAGTATCTTTAGGTTCTCCGATCCGGCAAGCTTCAACAGATCCATTACATTTCCGCTATGGAGTTTCAACAGAGTATTTTCCCCTGCACTTATGTTCTGTTTGTCATAAAGGTCCTCAAACAGGCCAATGAATCTGTTGTAAGATTTTGGAAGCCTTATCTCAGGTGAGATCTCTATTATATGATCGGTGCGCGTATGAATCCATACGCGAAGCTGTTTTTTCTTATTGAGAATGCTTTCCAAGGTTGTGGTGAGAAAATGGTATATTATGTCCGGCCGCCCCCTTCTGTTCGATTCCCCCGGATAAAAGCGATCTATGGATGTATGCATGTAATTGGAATCAAGTATTATCTTCCCGGCTCCTTTTTTCCTCTTCTTTGCATGTATTCTGATAGAGTAATCCTCCTGCATTTCTGAAGGTATGAGTTCAAGTTCGGCATCCACAAGAAGAATGGTAAGCATTATGACACATCTTTCACACGGTTAAAACCATGTTCCTGCTTATTCAAGGGTCTGCACAAAATCTTTAAAAATCCAAGCTGTTAATGATAACTGTTGCAGGACATCAAAGAACCCTCACCGACCAGAGATACGATAATTGTGGCCAATCCGGGAACTGGCAAGACATGGGAGATAGTCAACAGGGTAATGGAACTCATCAATAGTGGGATTTCCGGAAGTGACATTGTATGCGTTACTTTTACAAACAAGGCCGCGGACGAAATGAAGGCACGAATTGTCAAAGAGGCCACAAAGAACCAGGGAACATATGATGAAGCCCTGAAAATAGAGGTCTCTACAATTCACAGTTATGCCATGGACTATCTGAAGGGAAGGGGTGTGAATGCAAACATTGCAACCAATACTGTCCTGAAATACATTGTTTATAGCAAGCTAATGGAGCTCGGGACCTTCCAGTACGGTGCCGATTTTATTGCCGGCGATATAGTTCCAAAGATTGAAAATGGCATCCGGTATCTCAAGAGTTTTGGAATTGTGCCTGAAGAAATCGATACTGCCGCAGTTTCAAAAATCATGAAGGAAAAGACAGGCCATTCCGGGTCTTCAAGCCTGTCCCATAAAGCAATAGAAATCCTGGTCAAGGATTTCGTAACAATATTCCGGGCTTATGAGGAATTCAAGAAAGAACGGAAATTCATGGATTTCGACGATCTCCTTCGCATCTTTCTTGAACAGATGGAGGAGAGGCACAAGAAATACGTTCTCGTTGATGAGTTCCAGGATCTCAACAGAATGCAGGTCGATATTGTTGGAAAGCTGGCTGAAAAGCGTTTCTTTGTAGGTGATAGGAAGCAGTCGATTTTCGGGTTTCAGGGAGGAAGCCTAAGTTCATTCAACAATTACCTCACGAATTCTGATTTTGAAATACGGGGGAAGAATATCAATAGAAGGAGCACCAATAATATTCTGAAATATGCCTCTTCATATTTTCTTACTTATTCCAAGGATGAGCGGGCTAGAAATGAGATAGAGGGTCTGAAAAACCCTGAAAAGGGAGACGGAGAAAAAGTAAAGCTCATTCCTTCATCTACACCGGAAGCAGACGCAGTGGCTGTGCTGAAAAATCTCATTGATTCCAGTGAAGGCAAATCCGGGGATTTCGCCATTATAGTAAGGACAAAC
>JBJKQJ010000151.1:0-2808 GCA_046705445.1 Thermoplasmataceae archaeon | reverse complement strand
CCCAGGTTTATCTCTGGAAGCCCGAAGGTGGTCTCTGGATGGGCGATTCGTAAATCGCAGGCAAGTGCAAGTTCATAACCTCCGCCAAGACAGTATCCATGTATTGCGGCAATTACTGGTCTTTCATAGGATGCGATATAATTCATAATGTCATGGCCTTCCTTGGCAAATACTCCCGCAGTCGAGTCGTCAAGCTTCATGAAATTGTTTATGTCCGCTCCAGCGGAAAATGCTTTATTGGCGCCATGTAGTACTATCACTCTGTTTCCTGAGTTGGCAATGGCATCTTTTACCTCTCTCAAAGTGTCCCTGTCAAGTGGGTTAAGTGGAGACTTTCTGTTCAAAGTGATTGTCCTTACCTTGCCATGATCCCTTGTTAAAATATTTACATAATTCATTATTTCACCTGATATGAGTAAAACCCTTCGCCGCTCTTCCTTCCAAGTTTTCTGGCGCTCACAAGATTTCTCAGCGTGATTGGTGGCATGAATCTCGGATCACCGAACTCTGTGTAAAGAACGTGCATTATATCATATACAACATCAAGCCCTATAAAATCTGCTAACTCCAGTGGCCCCATTGGATGATTCATTCCCAGCTTCAGTGTGGTATCGATATCTTCTTTTGTGGAGATCCCCTGTTCCAGTGTCAATATTGCTTCCCTGATAAGGGGCATCAGTATTCTGTTGGATATGAACCCGGGAAAGTCGTTGGAGGTAACTGGTACCTTTCCCAGGCTCTTGACTATTTCAAGAGTTCTGGAAAGAACTTTTTCTGAAGTCTTCTCGCCTTTGATTATTTCTACCAGCTTCATAACTGGCACTGGGTTGAAGAAATGCAGACCGATGAAATTCTCAGGATATTTTATTGATGCTGAAAGCGCGTTTATTGATATTGAAGAGGTATTACTTGCAACAATTGCATCTGCCGATAGGATTTCGTTGAGTTCTTTGTAGAGTGATTCCTTAACCTCGATCCTTTCAAGCACAGCCTCAACAAAGATCTGAGTCTCCTGCCCATCTACCAGATTATTCGTGGGGCTTATTCTTGAGAGTACATTTTCCGGATCTTCTGAAATAAGATTTTTGGAATGTAGTTTTTCAAGAGATTTCTTAATCTCCACCATAGCCGAGGCAAGTGCCTTGTCATAGACATCTGTAAGGATAACCTCATTCCCAGCCTGTGCGAATACCTGTGCAATTCCCCTACCCATTGTTCCTGCTCCAATGACAGTAACTTTCATCACATCATCTCCAATGCAATACTGTGCCCTCCTCCTCCACCATGGCATATGGTAGCGAGCCCGTGCTCCATTTTTCTATGCCTTAGGGCATTGAGAAGGGTGACCATTATTCTGGAACCGGAGTTTCCGAGGGGGTGCCCAATAGCAATTGCACCACCATTCACGTTAAACGTGGAGTCTTCTATTCCGAGTTCCCTCTGTACAATTAAGGAGGCAACAGAAAAAGCTTCATTGTGTTCAACTAGATCAAAGTAGTCTATCCTCTTACCAAGTTTGTCTAAGAGTTTTCTTGTGGATGGAATAGGTGCTTCTACAAAGTCCAGTGGAGCCAGAGAAGCTGCCTGGAAACCACTTACTTCAGCGATTGGCTTCAGTCCGTACTGGTCAAGTGCAGTTTCTGATGCCATCATTAGAGCTGATGCCCCATCACTGAGCTGGGAAGAATTTCCTGCAGTCAGTACGCCATTCTCAGCAAATGCTGATCTGAGTTTTCCCATGGTCTCCATATTTGTAGGCCTGAGACCCTCGTCTTTTGCGAGCTCGTCTAGTGGGACCGTCTCCTTTGCAAACTCACCATTTTCCCACGCTTTTGCTGACAACAACTGGCTTCTTACAGAAAACTCATCGGCTTCTTTCATTGTGACGCCAAATTTTCTGCCTGAAGCTTCCGCAGAGATTGGCCCATATGTTCAAAGCTGAAGGCATCCAGAAGTCCATCTCTCAACATTGCATCGTCAAATTTCAGATCCTTGGTGAGAAGTTGACCTACTCCCCATCTGGAAATTGCAGGAAGCAAAAGCGGTGCATTACTCATGCTTTCCATTCCACCGGCAATGATAAGATCACGCTCTCCGAGGAGAATCTCTCTTGTTGCATTTTCTACTGCAAGCATTCCCGAGGCGCATACTGTGTTGACTGTATATTTGATAACCTCATCTGGAAGGCCGGCAAGTGTGGAAGCCTGTCCGGCAGGATTCTGCCCAACCCCCGCCTGAAGAACATTCCCCATTATCACTTCTTCAATGGAATCAAACGGAACGCCAGTCTGATTAACGATATGCTTTATAACACGAGCACCAAGTTCAGGTGCTGAAACGGTAGCCAGAGATTTTCCGAACTTCCCTATGGGTGTTCTCTTGGCTGCTACAATATAGACCTTCCTCATGTAGTATCATGGCGGAATTCCCCCAAATAATAATAGACTTACTGCTAAAGGAAGTGTATAAAATTATGAAGCGGGAGCTACAACAGTTCCTTCTTCAATTTCTTTCTTCAATCTGGATTGCTTCTTAAGTACATATCTTGTAACGTAACCTGCAATGAGATTAAGAGTTCTTTTTGAAACTCCTGTAAGCGATGTCTTCAGGATTTCCCTGTTTTTCTCAAAGTTTTCATTGAATGTTCCCTGGTTCTTTTCAACCAGTTCAATTGCAATTCTCTTGATGTTGGATGGTCTTATGCTTCCCATAGGTCTACTGAAATCCCCAGATGATATTAAAAGCTTATCCGCTGATCTAATCTGGAGGAACAACAAGAACTGGTATTGCACTTAACTTGACCAGTTC
>JBJKQJ010000150.1:0-5440 GCA_046705445.1 Thermoplasmataceae archaeon | reverse complement strand
GTTTAAGTGACATACTGTTCGACCGGTAATGCTACCTGATGCTGAATTATTAATAAAAGTTTTCTCAGGCTAATTTTAGCTTGGCTGGAAATCAAATCCTGCCGCCCTTTCCATCGTCCTGTTGATTTGGTGGTTTACTGCCGGAGGACATGTATTTCAAGAATCTCAGAACTCCCATAATCTTGTAGAATTCAGATTCAGTGAGTGCAGCTCTCGATGCAATTTTTTTGATCATTACATCGGCATTGGGTCGCTTGTAACCCGGATACTTAAGTATGTCCATCAACTCTCCTGCACTTTCCAGCAGCCTTTCTAAGTTTTCAGGTGAAATGGGTTCAACTATTTCGGAATCAGATTCCGGAAGCTGTTTTATCATTTCATAGAGAATTATACTAACTGCATGTGAAAGATTATACACAGGATATTCCGGATTAGCGGGTATAAACATGAATGAGTTGCATAGTTCGATCTCCTCATTTCGGAGTCCATCATCTTCTCTACCAAACACAAGTGCTATTTTCCTCGCGGTGTGCAGGCTTGTATTCCAGAACGTTTCAGGTGTGACTGGCAACCTGAGAAATTTCCTGTCACTGTAAGTCGGAGAGCTTGAAGTTGCAGCAACCACTGAAAAGCCTTTTATAGCCTCTTCAAAACTATCAAACCTGGTTGCATTCTCAAGTATTTCCCGACCATTCATTGCTCGATATATTGCCTCGTTCTCAATTTCCATTGGTGAAACCAGGCGAAGGTCTGTCAATCCGCTGTTCTTCATTAGGCGTGCGATGGCCCCAATATTTCCCTGATATTTTGGATGGACTAAAATAACTGAAACCTTCTCCGATAACTCTGTGAGCTTAGCGGAGAGGTTTTTGAGGTGTTCCTCTTTTTTCTCCTTTAGTACAAGCTTACTCTGGATTCTTTTGTTCAACTTTCTTTGACTCCCCTTCTGCCGCTTTCTTTGTCTTCTTTGGTTTCTCGGCTTCTGCAGG
The DNA here is from genome assembly GCA_046705445.1 of Thermoplasmataceae archaeon. Lineage (GTDB taxonomy): Archaea > Thermoplasmatota > Thermoplasmata > Thermoplasmatales > Thermoplasmataceae > JAJZOM01. The sequence continues at coordinate 4,451 of JBJKQJ010000150.1, read as the reverse complement.
AGTTTTTGTCTTTGAGGCTGCCGGCTTTTCCTTTTTAGGTTCTGATTTCTTTGGTTTTTCTTCCTTTACCGGTTCTTCCTTCTTCTCGGAGCTTTTAGTTGGTTCAGGTTTTTCCTCTTCCTTGGGTTCTTCTTCTCCCTTGTACACTTCAACAATTTTCACATCGAAGTGGGGAAGATACTTTCTCACATCATTAACAAGCCTGTATTTTGCTTCAAGCCAGAGTGGATCAAACTTGGACTCTTCAGGGGCAGTAATCTCAATATTCTTTGACTTAACTGAGACTTCAAATTTCTCTGAATCTACACTGTAATTGTAGTCAATAAGTGCCCTCACTTTCTCAGCATCCGAATCAACCTTTCCCGATATGGTGTATTTGTAAAGTACAGGTTTTCCTGCCCATTGGTGATTGTAGTCTACAAGGACTCTTCCTGGGGTGACAGAAATGACTTTTCCTCTCCTGTTTCCAAGAGTGATCTCCTGGCCGGGAATCGGGTCAATTTCATGTCTCTGAAATTCCCTTACTGTGTGGACCTTGATATTCTTGGAATCTCTCAGACCATAGGCATTCTCAGGAGTAATTGTTACTTCGTATTCCTTTCCTGTTTCTGCTGATTTGAATGATTCGTTAATCTCGTTGAACAGGTTTTCTGATCCCACGATCAGAACGGCTTCCCTGTAATGGACCTTCTCATCATAAATATCATTATCCTTTGCAAGCTGCTCGTTGTTTGTTGAGACTAATTTCTTGTCTTCGCCAACATACATTTCGAAGTTGAGTTTGATAAAATCTCCGTCATTCATTTAGCTACCACCGAAGATGTGCAATGCGCCGAAAGCCCGAAAATGTATTTATACATATCGAAGTACAATCATAGTGATGCAGAAGCCTAATTTTTCTGTTTCCCCAGAAGGCAATGGCAATTTGTCATTGGCACTCTAGCCTGAATCAGGTAGTGATCACGCCAGTGGCACCGTCAATATGTACCAGTTCACCTGACCTCAGTTCTCTCACCATTTTTGTATTGTATATTACCGTGATTCCACTTTCCCTTAGCGATTCTTTTAATCTCATGGTAATTCCGGGAATAAAAATGGCAGCCTTGAGTTTCTCCAAATCAATATTTTTTGGGAAGGAAGGTTCTTCCAATAAGAGTATGTCGCCTCTTCCAGAACTGGGTGTAAAAACTTTCCCGTAAACACTCTTTCCAATAGAATAACCTCGGCCTACGAAATTGCCAACAGTAGCTACCCTCACTTCGTTTGTTCCACCGAATAGGAAATAAGGGGCTCCAGAGGTGATGATCACCCGGTCACCTTTCTTCAGGAAGGTAGTACTCTCAATACGTGCAAGTGCTTCCATCATGTCAATTTCTTCGTCTCCCTTGGAAATTACTATTGGTTCCACTCCCCTGTAAAGGTTGAGTTTGTTGGCCAGGCTATCAGAAGTTACCGTTGCGAGAATAGGGACATTTGGCCTCACTGCAGAGAGCATTTTTGCAGTATTTCCAGACTTTGTAAATGCAAGTATAGCATCTGCCTTAATCTCTTCAGATATTATTTTTGCGGCTTTGGCTATTGAATAAGCAACATGATTCCCAAAAAATTCCTTTGGTTCCCAGAGTTCTACATTCTTGGATTCAACGAATTCTGCAATGTCACCTAAATACTTCACAGCAACCTCGGGATAATCTCCGATGGAACTCTCTTCAGAAAGCATAAGGGCATCTGCGTTGTCCATAATGGCATTTGTGACATCTGAGACTTCAGCCCTTGTGGGTGTGCTGGACTTAACCATGGTTTCCAGCATCTGGGTAGCCACAATGGTGGGAACCCCCTGCATGTGAGATTCTTCTATGATCTTTTTCTGCGCCATGACAACTTCCTTCAATGGCAGCTCTACTCCAAGGTCTCCACGGGCGACCATTATGAAATCTGAGACATTGGCGATCTCTCTTATGTTCTGGAAGCCGCTCTTTGTTTCAATCTTGGAAACGATAAACTGGTCTCCCCCACTTTCCATGATTTTTTCCTGGAGAATTTCAACATCTTCTTTTCTCTGGACAAAGGAAAGTGCAAACATATCCACCTTTGCCTTAATGCCTTCGTTCAGGTAATCGAGGTCACGTTCAGTGAGATTTCCAAGAGGCAGAAATTTCCCAGGCACATTTACCCTGCTCCGGTCTCTGAGGACACCATCATCAAGAGATTCTATGGTAACGCTTTCTTCATCAGCAGAAATGACCTTCATTGTTACTTTTCCGTCACTGAGCAGGATATGATCTTTTGGGACAAGAGACCTGTAAATCTCGTTATGGCTGAACGTAATTCTGCCTTTGTTGGAAAGAGGTAGTTCAAATTTCTCCCCCCTCGTCACAGTGATTTTTCCACCAGGAAATGTACCTGTTCTAAGTTCGGGACCCTTGAGATCTACCATTATTCCCACGTGTCTGCCGGTTTGTTCATTTATCCTGCAGGTAAGGTCTTTGACCTTTGCAATATATCCCGGCTCTATGTGGGCAGTATTGATTCGGACAATTGAAAGCCCGTAGCTGTACATTTTTTTCAGAACCTCCTCCTTAAAACTTGAGGGACCTATAGTTGCAACAATTTTGGTACTAGCCACATTAGAGAATGATCTGACTTTATTTAACTGCTTCAGGGTTAACTAACTAAATCTATTGTTTCGGAGAAAAGATGCCCTTCCAGGATGAGGACTCTGAACTTCATCGCCTTGAAGGATTGAGGTGCCGATCAACAAACCCCTATATCCTGAGACATCGTGGTTTCTCAGGTAATCTGAATCAATACCACTTTCCAGGACTACATTAATTCCATTTTTTGCAGTGATGCTTTGAATATTTTCCTCATGTGGGTCCATTTTCAATGTAACAAGATTTCTCCTGTTATACCCGAAAATTCTCCCTTTCCCGGGATGAATATTCCCCATCAGTTCTATGTCATGAAATTCAATGAGGGATTCCATGCCCAGGGTTGCCGCATAATCTGCAAGCAGGTAAAGCCTGTCAACATCCAGGAAATCAAGAATGAGTAATATTGCATCAGCTCCACTATTATAGGCATTAAGCACCATCTCTCTGGTGGAAATGAAGTCCTTGTCAAGTATCGGCTTGTTAAAATGCTGAACAGAGGTCATATCTTCATAACTTCCGTCGAAGAAATCTGGCTCAGTAAGAACGCTGAACCCGGCAATATCCTTTCTTTCTGAGAGCTTTTTGAAATAAGTCTCTATGTTCAAAGAGCTGGAGTTGGAAAAACCACTTGGCGATTTTCGTTTGAATTCAGAAATAATGCCAGTTCCAAATGATTTCTTGACATTATCAAGGCTCTCTGAAAGGCTGATTGGTTTCCTAATCCTCCGGAAAGGAACGCCTTGCCTACTGGAGTTCCTGCTGTAAATTTTTTCCACTACGTTCAATTATTGCACCTGTGAAATTGGTAAGAATTTGTTCCCCGTACTGTGAGTAATAGCTTTCTGGGTGGAACTGAATCCCGAAAAATCTTCCATCGTTTGAGTGAAATGCCATAAGGCTGCCATCGGTTTCCGAAACTGCATCAACTGTGATCTTCTTATTCGGTCTTACTGCAAGAGAATGGTATCTCACGGCGTTGAATGTTACCGGAAGGCCACTCATCAGCCCCTTTCCGCTGTTTCTTATTGTATCTATTTCCCCATGGTATAACTTTTCTGTCCGGTATATACCACACCCGAGAAAAGCACCAATTAGCTGGTGCCCGAAACATATGCCAAGAATAGCCGGAAAATCATGATTATCTAGAAGGTCGAATCCATTTCCTCTGTCAGTTTCCACCAGCGGGTTTCCAGGTCCAGGGGATATTATGAGGCCATCGTACATTGAAGAATCTATTTCTTCAGCGTGTGTGAAGTTATCGTAGACATCAACTTCAAAACCTTTAGATCTAAGAAGATGCACAATATTGTAAGTAAAAGAATCCCTGTTGTCAGATAACATCAGACGCATACTAAACCACCTGCCATAATTGTGTTGGCTTTGGCCATCATCTCATTTACCTCATTTGTGGAAACGGAATCTTTCACAAGGCCTGCACCAGCCTGCACATAAGCTTCATGTGAGTTTCTGTAGACGGTTCTTATAGGGAGCGCCATATCAGCACTGTCAATGCCCATTACACCTACGGCACCTCCGTAAACGCCTCTACCAGCAAGCTCGTATCTATCAACGATTTCAATCGCCCTTCTTTTCGGGGCTCCACTAACAGTGCCTGCAGGAAAGACGGAGGAAACGATGTCAAACGGTTTTACACCGGCCCTGAGTATTCCGTCCACTACACTGGTCAGGTGAATGACTGAATAGAATTTCTCTGGCAACATGTTTGATCTTACCTGTACTGATCCCGGTTCACAAACCTTTGAAAGATCATTTCTAGCCAAATCAACCAGCATCCGG
>JBJKQJ010000149.1:0-7483 GCA_046705445.1 Thermoplasmataceae archaeon | reverse complement strand
TGGAAGAGGGCAGTCCACAGGGTGGACCAGTTGCTGGGAGAGGCACTGGGAGAACTCTATGTGAAAGAGCATTTTGGAACTGAAGCACGACAGAAAATGGCGGTACTGATTCAGGACATAAGGGAGGTTTTCTCCGAAAGGCTCCAGAAACTGGAATGGATGACGGAGGAAACAAAGAAACAGGCCATGGTGAAGTTTGAAAGGTTCAACGCCAAGATCGGACACCCGGATAAATACCGTGATTATTCTGCAATAAGGATAGATCCGGATGATTACCTTGGGAATGCACTTAGGGCCTCCCAGTTTGAAGTGCAGAGGCATGCGGGCAGGGCAGGCTCAAAGGTTGACAGGACTGAATGGTTCATGACGCCTCCTACAATCAACGCATATTTTTCACCTCCAGATAATGAGATAGTATTCCCAGCTGGTATCCTCCAACCTCCATTTTTTGACGTGAACGCTGATGACCCTGTAAATTATGGCGCAATAGGGGCTGTAATATCACACGAAATAACCCATGGGTATGACGACCAGGGCAGAAGATATGACGAGGATGGAAATCTGAGGGATTGGTGGAGCAAGACTGATCTGGATAATTTTCTGGAAAAGGCGAAGCAGGTTGTGGATCTGTACAGCAGCCTCAAGATACTTCCTGATCTTAATGTGAACGGGGAACTCACACTTGGGGAAAATATAGCAGATTTCGGAGGTGTCAGCATTGCCTATGCAGCACTTCAGCGGCATCTTAAGAAGAATCCAGGGCTGAGAAGGAACATTGGAGGTCTGACTCCGGAACAGAGGTTTTTTATTTCATGGGGACAGCTATGGAGGGAAAACATAAAGGAACAGGAATCACGCCTCAGGGCCAGTATTGACACCCATTCCCCAAACAAGTTCAGGGCTGCAGTCCCGGTTTATAACCATCCGGCCTTCGAAGAGGCCTTCCCCGGAAATGGCAGAAATGAAAACTGGAAAAATAGAATTCACATATGGTAGGATTTCTGCCCGTTATTCTTTCACTCTTCACCGGGGAATCTGGAAGCGGCATCCCGGAGATATCCTTTCAGCACTTCCCTGATTCTCTCCACTGCGTCCTGATTGTTCTGTCCCCACGTGCTTTCCGGGTCACTGATGTAAGTCATGGCTTCTTCCCCAATGTCTCCATTTTCCAGCATGGACTTCAGCCCAGCAGCCAGAATTAAAAGATCCCTGTTGCCCATCATCCTGTCTTCCAGTATGTCCATCCGCTCTTCTACTCTTGCCATTGAATCGTGGGCTCTTTCTGCTACAGATCTCATTCTCCATATGTTGATCTCAAGCTTGGCGGTCTTTCCCTCCAGTTCAGATATTTCCCTTTCAATCATTTCCCTGCGGGATTTCAGTGATTCTATTTCAGTGGATATCAGGAGCTTATTCTTCTCAAGTTCATCCCTCTCCCTTATCCACCCCATAAAATCCGCAAATAATTCCCCCAAACTGGTAAAATCGGCATTCTCCTTCAGGAAGGCAAGCAGTTTCGCAAGATCCGCCTCGCTAATGCCCTCCCTGCTGAACTTTCCAATAAGCCCATTTTCGGAAGGTTTCTGTTTTTCCGCCCCTTCAGATTTCCCGTTTAAGGTGGGCGCCGCGATAATCCTGCTCACCGTTGACGGAGAGACACTATATTTCCTGGCAATCCCCGCTTTTGTGTTGCCTGGTTGTGAAAATTCCCTGAGGATGGCGTTTCTCACTTCAGGAGATATCTTGTTTGCCACTTTATCCTGAATAATAACTTGAAGTATGACATAACTTCTTCGGAACCTCACGTAGCGATCATACTTCCTGAGTTCCAACTCAATAGGTAATAACCCAAGAGGGGACAGCGAAACACATAGGAAAGTTAAATATTCCACCTTACTGTTAGCGTCTATTACATGAGCGAAGAGGGAAGCATTTCTTACAGGTCTCTCAAAAACACTTCTAAAATAATGCAATATGAAATCTTAATCTCGAGGCCTGGAATAAGTGAACCCGATTCAAGTTTTATCTGGGCTTCAACCTTTACAGCACCGCTGGGGATAAGCATTCATGGTGACGAAGTGTATTTTGACCTTTTCCTGCCTGCTGGCGCGGAAAACGAGGGAGACAAGAAGCTCTTTCTCAACAGGGTCGGTGCAATCTATCAGGACGGTATCTGGCAGGTGAGGAGGACACATGAACAAATGAAAAATATTTATGGGCCCATGCTGAAACAAACGCTCACCTCCAGCCGAACGCTTTTCATGGACTATGCGTACATTGAGAAAGGCAGGGTCTACCTGCACACACTATTCAACGAAAAGGATCTCCCACTGATTTCGAGGACCATCCTTTCAATTGATTCAAAGTCACTAGATTTGAGGCTGGAGTACCTCAGGAAACTAAAAAGTGACTCTACAGCCTTTGAAAACTTGAGGCACGAAGGAGAAAACACTTCCGTAACAATCGAGGCAATCATACAGGGTAGTTCGAGCGAAAGCACACAACTAACCGAAAAAGCCCAGTTTCTGATGGGCTCGGCAATGGATAAGGGTGTGAGAACAGTGGCCTATGCCAGCGAGGGAAACATTCCGGAAATCCTGAAGCCGATTAATATGGAGAAGATAGACGAACACGTATTCTCTTTTCTCTCTACGAACGAGATCGTTGTGAAGCTGATGGAATTCATGATTGAACAGAATACAGTTTTCTATGGCTATCACGGATACGCAACGGAAAATTCCCTTACCATAACCGTAAATCTTCCAAAACCACTCACAACATCTCTGCTCAGAGTCATGGGAAAACTTGTTGAGAAAGTCCCCCAATATGAGATCAGGCTTAAGGAAGTAGCCGATCTTGCCTCACCTTGAACTCAGACCATAAAGAGGGCCTCTTTTCCCCGGAATACTCCAATTCTCATTACAGCCTCTTTCATGAGCTGAAGTTCATCCGGTCCAGGTTTGGTGAACATGTTTGCCTGTATATGCAATTTATCTCGAGATTCTCTGGATTTCCAAATTCCTGCCACTTTTCCGTCCAGAATTATAACCGGTTTGAAAGTGCCGTTCTTCATCACGACGCTTTCCTTTGGGAATCCATTCAAAACCAGCTGTCTGTCTGAGTATCCTACCAGATATTCATCAAATGCTGGGAGAAAATGAGCCTTATGAGTTGTCCTTCCTTTCCCGCCCTCTCTCATCATGTAATATTCATCAGTGCCTACGGTCACTTTTTCTATGCTGTCGGAGTTGTTCTCCAGTCCCCATCTGCATTGTGACAATTTAAGGCCCGACCACCAGCTGAAGTCCCTGACAGTGGCCGGTCCATGCCCCGAGATGTATTTCAGCGCAAGTTTCGAAATTGCCTGATCTTCCCCAAGGCTTTTTGATTCGGGCAGCCACTTTTCGGCCAGTGCGAAGGCCTGTTCATTGCCAATCTGTGGGCCGAAGCAGATAAGCCCATCCCAGGCCGCTCTGTAGAGTAAGTGGTACCCTAAGTTCCCTTTGGTCTTTACAAGTCCCGTCCCGTTCATAACTTCGTACATCTCAGTTCTTGTAAGGATGCCCTTCTCCCTCAACGCCTGTACCATGGCTTCCTCTACCTGATCCACCACCTTTTCGGTGAGGCCGAGGTTCCTGTCGCGGATCTGCCCGGTTTTCAGGAGGCCGGGGGAAAAGAGTTCCATAAGCCATCTGGTGTCACTTGAATGCGAGAAATGAATTGTCCCCCTGTTCAGCCAGGTTCGGACGACCTCTGCAGATTCAATAGTCTCAAGAATATCATTTACCACGGTACCTTCCCTGGATCTCATGCCAACTGCCCACAGCGAACCTGAGTAATCCTGTGACTGCATTGCTGCCATTCCAGCAACAACCTCTCCAGGCCCAATTGCTGGTGAATCTGTAAGATGCTGTGCTTCCAGCCTTGACTGAATAATTTCGTGTTCTTCCAAAAGTATTCGCTGTAGGATATCTTTCACGGACTATAAAGGAGCATCAGCGGTTTCATTGGATCAGAGTCGTTTCACAAAGCCTTTTATCAGCCCAAGCCAATGCTTTCGGGATCAAAATGGCAGAAGATAATCAGACCAACGAAAAGAAAGGTGGCATGAACGACATAAAAGTTCAGGTGATAGATAAACTGGCAGCTCTAATAACCTCAGCCTTCGGGCTCGTGGCTGCACTGGCATGGAACTCTGCAATACAGAAAATTTTCGCAACTGTATTTGGAACAATCAGTGAACTCTACGCCCTGATACTTTATGCAGTCACAGTGACAGTTATCGCTGTAATCGTTACAGTATATGTGGGGAGGATTGCGGGAAAGCTCAAGTAACCCCTAAGGAAGAATAAGGCAAAATCCTCAGTCTCTCCTCCACCTGAAAAAATATGTTCCAGTGATAAAGAACACAACACTCAGGACTAAAGTCACCAATAGGTATAGTGAAGCAGTCCCAACCTCATTGGTCACCATCAGACCACCCATGCCCTGAACGAAGTAATACAAAGGCAGGACCTTTACAGCTTCCTGAAGGTACCACGGCAACATGGACACAGGGAAGAATGTCCCGGTGAGCACCATCATGGGAAAACCAACGGCATTGCTAAGCAGACTGGCATTCTCAGTGCTTCTGGAAACATTTCCTATGAGCAGTCCCATAGATGTGAAGAGCAACGTTCCAAAAACCAGGAAAGGAATGATCAGCAAATTGAGTGTTATGGGTACTGAATATACAAAGTGGGCAAGCGTCACTATTATGATAAATGAAACAACTGAGATCATCAAGTGCCACAGGAATACTGAAATAAGCCACTCTGACCTCTTGAGAGGAGTCAGGGCAAGCTGGCTGAACAGGTTCATGAAGCGATATTTGGATGTTGAGGCCGTAATAGAAAAGAGTGAATCTGAAAGGATGGAAAATCCAATCAGGCCTGGAATTATGGCGTCCAGGTAATCGGCGGGCATTATAGAGCCGAAAATAAACGTCATCATTACAGGAAAAATCAATGCGATGAAGATTCCGCTTCGAGATGCTAGGTATGTTTTTGCCTGGATTCTGAAATAGGCCATTATTCTGCTTCTCATTTCTGATCGTTCTCCTCTGTTTTACCTACAAGTTTTATGAAAACATCCTCCAGAGTGTCTGTTCTCACCGTTAGTTGTGAGTAAGCGATACCTGATTTTTCTATGAGATCGATTATTCCTGCTAGGTTTGAATCAGCTTTGAGAGGAATTGTTAGTGCCTTACCCTCATGGTGTATCTCAACTCCGTGAGTCTGAAGATAATTCCGCATATGCGGATCTGCCATGAGCACAATTTTTCTTCCGCTGCCATTGGCGGCTATAATCTCATCTGGACTACCCTGTGTGATTATCTTCCCATTACTTATGATTGCAACACTGTCTGCCAGCTGTTCAGCCTCTTCCATATAGTGTGTTGTCATCACAACGGTCTTCCCACGCTTCCTGAATTCCCTGATTATGCTCCAGATGGCTCTCCTGGAGGAAGGGTCAAGCCCGGTTGTTGGTTCATCAAGGAACAACACTTCAGGATCGTTGATAAGGGAAAGGGCAAGTCCCAGTTTCTGTTTCTGTCCCCCTGAAAGTTTCTCAAACGGGGTGTTTCTGGAGTCATCAAGAGCCACAAGGTTGAGAAGGCTCTCCGGATCAGAACGCGATTTAAACAGATCGCAGTAGAATCTCACTGCGTCAGGTGGCACTATCTTCTCGAAAAAATTGAAGCCCTGCGGAATTACACCTACCCTTAATTTCATCTTGTCGTGCTCTGTCCATGGATCCATCCCGAGAACACGGATTTCTCCCTTATCTCTCCTTTGCAATCCTTCGATCATGGATATTGTGGTGGTTTTTCCAGCACCGTTTGGCCCTAAAAGGGCAAATATTTTACCTTTGGGAACTTCAAAATCTATTCCGTTGACGGCCTTTGTCTCACCAAAATGCTTGTGAAGGCTGGATACGTGAATAGCCGGTTGGCCCACCGTTAACTGTTCTGCCATATCATCACCCATCTATTTTTCCTGCTTCAGACTCAAGTTCCATTAGACACGATTCGGCCCATTCCACGTCTAGTTGAACATGCCTCTTGCCTGCTTCCATCATCCATTTAATATGTGCTGGAAAGTTCTGAAAGTCGTATTTGTCCATCAGTTTCAGGATGTTTTCTGAAGCATTCCTGATTTGATTTATCTGGGCTCGCAGGTTTTTTTCGTTGTTGGAAGAAAACCACATCTTGACGTATCCCTCATGCCTCACACGAGGAATCTCTGCTGGTTCTGAGACCCATGCATCAAACTCTTTCTTTCCGGCCTCGGTCACTCCGTAAATTTTCCTCATCTTCCCCTGATACTCCTCTGTCCTTCTGACTTCAACAAGACCCTCCTTCTCAAGTAGATTCAGAGCCCTGTAGAGGTTGCCAGGGAAGATGTACCAGAAGCCCTCAAGGGCCTTCAGCCGGTTTGATATTTCATATCCGTGAAGTTCTTCATTTTTCAGGACCCCAAGGATAACATACTTATCGCTCATTTTACAGCCTCACAATAGATGTAATACACTTATATGCAATACATATATAAGCAATAATACTGAATATTTAGCTTTCCAGTAAATAATGGTACTAGCGGCAACTCAAACAAAAACCCCTCTTAGAAAAGTGAAATAAAAGGTGCTTCCGCTGTTGTCAGAAAATATATGCAAAGTTCTTGCCGTGGGAAAAAATTATTGATGGGATTAGGCACTGACTTCCATTTTGTGGCCTTTCTCCCTGATTTTCTCAATCTGCTTAACCAACTCTGGAATGGCAAGATAGAGATCATCGTTGATGAAATAATCTGAATACTTGGCAATTTCCGCATCAGGATCGTTGTTTATGGCAATTATTACATCACTCTGCTTCATTCCAACTATGTGCTGCGCCTTGCCTGAAATCCCGGCTGCAATGTAAAGCCTGGGTCTTACCACACGTCCGGTCTGCCCCACCTGATGATCCCTGTCAATCCACCCGGCATCAACTGCAGGTCTGGATGACCCCACAACACCGCCGAGTTCTTCAGCAAGTCTGCCCAAAAGTTTGAAACCCTCTTTCTTTCCCAGCCCCAGTCCTCCTGAAACTATGACTTCGGCGCTAGTTATGTCGAAACCTTCTTTGGGCCTGAATTCCACTATATCCTTCCTTATAAGGTCGGGATCAACCTTCACCTTCCTGATATCCATTTCGCAATGGTTTCCATCCTGCTTTTCGGGAACCTTGAAAACCCCTGGCCTGGCAGTAGCCATCTGTGGTCTATGGTTCTTGCAGAGGATCTCTGCCATAGTACTTTCACCATATACCGGACGGTTTGCAAGAAGAATCCGGTTTTCAGGATCTATGTCAATCACGGTACAATCTGCAGTAACGCCTGTCCTAGACCTTACGGCTATTCTCGATGCCAGGTCGCGCCCGTCATGAGTTGCAGCAATAAGGAAT
>JBJKQJ010000148.1:0-5578 GCA_046705445.1 Thermoplasmataceae archaeon | reverse complement strand
AAACCAAACCATTCCCCAAGCAGTTTAGCAGTTTACACAATCCATTTTACTGTAAACGAATTTGGCTTCATCAGTTCAAAATCATGAATTGGATGATAACTGAACCTCTAACCCTTCCCTTCTAAGTATGTCTTAGGAGGTGCATCAAAGTGCGTAGACGTGGTATATCTCTGGCGAATATAAGCGTTTTGGTAACGCTAATTATGAGGCTGGGCGTATAAAAGGGTACTTTTAGATCATGCCCTCAAGATATATAGATCACTAGTGTAATACTCAAATGTTGAAGGATAATATCAGAATCCTTGGAATTGACGATGGCCCCTTTGACAGGGACATTGATGTTGAAACCCCAATAGTGGGGGTTCTCATGAGGGTCGACGGAACCATTGAATCTGTGCATGTGGATTACATTACACTTGACGGGAATGAAGCCTTAAAGAGAATCAGGGGATTTGTAGATGAAATTGGAAAACAGAACGTCAATATTATCCTGACCGAGGGGATAACATTTGGTGGATTTGACATCATAAGTCCTGAAGAGGTTTCTGAAAAGACTGAAATTCCTTTTATTTCCATTACCAAGGGCAAAGGAAATTTAGACTCCATGGAAGCTGCACTGAGAAAACATGGAGACTCGTTTAAGATAGCAAGGCTAAGGGCTCTCAGGCCCATAAAAAAGACCATTGGCAGAGCACAGTATACACTTAATATATCAGGAATTGAAGAAAAAGAAGCCATTTTACTGGTTAGAAAACTCATGAGGGTCGGAAATGTACCTGAACCCTTGAGAATAGCCGATATGGTTGCATCTTCCGTTGCGAAAAGACGAAGAAACGAGCCCTAAATAGAAAAGTATTACATTCAGTTTAGTATTTAAGAACGGGGCTGAGATTTTTGTCACAGAAAGACAAGGGTGCACTTGAAGCTTTGATAGAGGTCACAAGATCAGACTGTCCAATTACTAACTTTGTAAAGAATTTAGACACCGAAGTCAAGGTAGAACGCCTTAGAATTGGAGAAACCAAGACGCTGCACAGGCTTGAGGCACAGGCTGAACCCGAACTTGTCCTTCCCGGGCTCCAGAGAACAGCCAACAATGTCATTAGGGTAGGTAAGAATGGTTTCTGGGCGGAATCTCACAGTTGTTCTGCATGCAGGTTTTTTGCCTCATCCAATCTAGTGGTGCTCAGTTCCAAGGCGATTGACGACAGGAGAATACTTTACAGGATACTCATCCAGAACCCCACCAAGCTGAAGATACTGGAAAGGGAACTTGAACAGGCTGGACTGAATCCCAACACACTTGAAACAGAATTCGAAAGCCTTGACATTCTTACGGAAAGGGAGAAGGAAGTCGTCAACATGGCATTCAGGCATGGTTACTTCGATCCCGACAGAGGAATATCTATGACTGAAATAGCCAAACTCATGAAAGTTTCTACACCATCGCTCTCTGATGTCCTGAGAAGGGCTACGAAAAAAATTGTGAAATACTACATTGAAAACAAGCTCTGAAAGCACCGGTAAACAAAGCTTTTTTTAATGGGAGCTAAAGCAGCTCAATTGAAGGGATGGCTCCCGTGATAAGGGTGCCTTCTGCTTCGGGGTCCCTGAAATTCCTTATCCTGATGGCAGTCCCTTTACGCTTCGCAAGATCTGTGACTTTGGGATGGAGTATCTTTGCACCGTTTACGATGAAGGTTTCAGCCTTTTCGTAGGTAAGAAGCCTCAGGACATGGCTTTCCTTGACAAGCTTGGGATCGCCTGTCATCAGGCCAGGTACGTCCTTCCAGAACACCAGCTCATATGTTGGCAGGGAGTAGGCTACCAGTGCAGCAGTATAATCACTGCTGTTTCTGCCGAGCAGTGCCGTTTTTCCGGAAAGTGAACTGCAGAAGAAACCTGTAATTACAGGTATTTCGGTAAGTTCTGTATGGAATTGCATTCTGCTTCGTATTTCACTCATTGACACCTCTTCATCCACTTCTGCACTGAGGAAATTATCATCTTTTGAGAAAATAATCTCATCTGAGTTTACTGTAATGGACTTCAGGCCCAGGTCACGGATGTACCATTTCAGAATGGTGGCTGACAGCCTTTCCCCGAATGACAAAATATGTGCCCTTTCCTCAGAATTTCTTAGGACCTTGCATTCAAGGGCAAGAACAGTCAGTATTTCAAGAAGGTATTCAACTTCCCTATAAGCCTCACTGCGCCTGTACTCGTCTCTGATATCTGTTATGGCACTTCTGTGAATTCTTGTAAGGGATTCTATTATTGACAGGATCTGGTTTCTTTCGATTGTGTCCGCAAGTTCAATCAGTTTCTGGGTCACGCCGTTGATTGCACTTGCAACAACCACGCAATTCCTGTACTGGGAAACAATTTCTGCTGCCCTGAGCATGTCCTGGGAATCTGCAAGGCAGGAGCCGCCAAACTTCATCACGTAATGACTTCTGTAATTCATAACAGACCTCTTGAAAATGCCAGTTCAGCATTCAGTACTGAACCGCCGGCTGCGCCTCTGACTGTATTATGTGAAAGTGTCACGAATCTGGCTTCATTGCTCTTTACCCTCAGCCGACCGACTGTCACAGCCATGCCCTTCGCTCTTCCATTTCCGCCCCTCCAGAGATCCAGCACCGGTTGCGGCCTTTCCATTGCATCCTCAACTATAATGGGCTGCGCTGGGGCTGTGGGCAAGGACTTTTCCTGAGGAGTCCCCCGGAAGCTGTCTAGAGCGTTCTTTATCTCCTGTTCATCAACTTCGTTGGAGAACCTGATGGCAACGGACTCTGTATGACCCTCACGGACCGGTACCCTTGTGCAGGTTGCATCTATAGGCAGGTTCCTTGGCTCTATCCTGTTTCCTGAGATCCGGCCAAGTATTTTCGGTATTTCGCTGGAAATCTTTTCTTCCTCTGACTCTATGTATGGCACAAGGTTTGAAACCGCATCCAGGGATGGCACTCCCGGGTACCCTGCACCGCTCAGAGCCTGCATTGTCGTAACTTCAACATGCTCAGGGTCAAATCTCAGAAGTGGTGTAAGCGGCAAAACCAACCCTATTGAACTGCAGTTCCCGTTTGCCACTATAAACCCGTCTTTTCCCTCTGCAAGGGAAAAATGGGAATCGTTTACTTCTGGAACGATAATCGGAACGTCGGGCCTCATGCGGTTAATCCCTGAATTTGTGAAAATCTTCGCACCTCCGGAGGCAAGTTCCATTTCAATATTTTCCTGGAGATTTGATGGAATGGCACTGAAGACTGCATCATACCCCTCACTCAAAATTTCTTTAGTATTTATGGCCCTCAGTTTCTGCTGCAGCAGGCTTTCAGAAATTGTATCAGATGGTACCCTGAGGATCTCAAGTAGTTTTTTATCTGATCTCTGCCATGCGTAAAGATCCGGCTCCTCAAAATATGGATGGTCTGTGAGAAGCTGGCAGAACCTCTGGCCAACTAGTCCACTTGCTCCAATCAGGGCCACTCTCTTCCTCGGCATTATTGAACTGAACTCCCAACTGCAGGGTATTGCAATTTAGGCGTTGAGTTATGGAGCTTATAAATTGATTTTGTCATATTTAATAATCATGAGTCATAATCAGGAGGCGGAATATTACCAAAAATATTCCGGGACCCATGAAAATATTTAACAAAAATGCTTAATGCAGTTCACTTTACTGATAAAGAGAAAATTTTTCAAAAGAAAAATACAAACCTCAAGGTTTGTCTATTTACTGAAAAAATATTATTGGGAATAATATTGTTAAACTTGCTTACTCTTTGAACATGAAGAATTCGAGTTCTTCCACGGCTTTTGACTTGATTCCGTCCAGATTCTTCACTATGTCGTCCAGCTTCTCTTCCTCTACTGGCATGTATTTCATCTTGCCAAGAGACATGTGGTATGAACCTGGGCACAGGACTCCTTCCTTCACCACTATGGCATCAGGTTTCAGGGAAAGAATTCCTGCCATGCACCTTTCTTTGCCGCCATATGGGGAACCAAAACCTGGGTTCTCATATTCTGTTATCTGCTGGGTCTCGTCGTCAATTACCATTATTGAGTTTCCGTATTCCAGGGGAGTAACGTAATTCTCGTCATCAACAACTGCTACGATCTTCATGATCCTCTATTTCAACACCCATAATTTAAGTTAATGGTATCTGGAATGCTACATTGAAGCGGGCGAGCCATAAGTAAAAAGTCCCCCGGATGTTCTGGAGAGACAATATTTTCTAAGTTTAAGTGTTATTAGAAAATATTTGTTTTAAATGGCGGATAAATTTCAGTAATATCCGGAATAGCTGACTTCCATGCTTGGCATTTCTATTCCGCTTCCATTCTCAACGTGGCCGATTTCCCTGAACTGGACCCTGCTTCTCAGGGCATTTATGAAATCAATCCTGCTCTCGGGGTCAATGACTATGACGTAACCCATTCCCATGTTGAATATCTCATACATCCTTGATGGTGAGAGTTCTCCAAGGTCTCCAAGCTGCTTAAAAACGTTCTGGGGTTCTATGGGGTCTGTAAGAACATACTTCATGTCCTTCATCCTGCTCAGGTTCTTTATCCCGCCCCCGGTTATGTTGGCCATTCCCTTTATGTTGACAATATTCATTATGTCAAGGACTTCCCTGACATATATCCTTGTGGGTTCAAGAAGTACATCAATGGTCTTCTTGTTGTCGCCCGGGAATTTTTCGTGCAGATCAAGGTTGTTTTTCTTCACGATATCCCTGACTGTTGTGAACCCATTGGAGTGAAGCCCACTGCTCTGCAATGCAAATATAAGGTCTCCGTCCTTTATGTTCTCTCCATTGACTATCTGGGTCTTCTGGACGATTCCCAGGGATGTACCCGAAATGTCAATGTGATTTATGAGATCAGGAACAACCGCAGTTTCACCACCCACGATGGTTATATTTGACATCTGTGCCCCTACATTGAAGCCTGTGCCCAGTTGTCTGGCCACTTCGGAATTTGGCTCCTTCAGCGCAATATAATCAACCATTGCGATTGGCTCAGCGCCGGCGGTGATTGCATCGTTGACATTCATGGCAATGCAGTCGATTCCAAGGGTGTCGAATCGTTCTCCTTCTTCTGCAATCATTACTTTTGTTCCAACACCGTCTGTATTAAGTGAGACTGCAAAGTTTCCTAAATCTATAAGGGAAGTGAATCCTCCAAAACTTCCAATGGTTCTGAAGTCTTCACGCTTGAATTTAAGCTGCCTTATGAAAGAACTTACAAACTCCCCCACCATCTTCCTGTCAACTGTCTGTGGGTCGCTTCCTTGCATAGATAGAGTATGCGATCATGCCATAAAATTTTATCAGGGTTCCGTTAAATTTGTTACCTTCTGAAAATTATTCGCCATATATGATGCCTCCAGGCTTTCGGTTCCCGTGTCATGAATGTTGGATCTGTACGGCCGTGAGTGTCATTAGATATTATTGAGGAATTCCCCACACACTGGGTGGAGTTTCACCCTGGCAGTTTACTGCAAAACCTTTTGTATAAAAATAGAAATATGTTTGCCATGATACCTGAAGAAGGCATTTCCTGC
>JBJKQJ010000147.1:0-4306 GCA_046705445.1 Thermoplasmataceae archaeon | reverse complement strand
TCCCTGGGCATACTTGCGGGTGCAGTTTCAAAATCCGAAGAAAGCGCTTCGGTCATTGGCAACATAATAACATTGCCAATGATGTTCCTTTCAGGCACTTTCTTCCCCATTTCCATAATGCCTGGCTGGCTTCAGATGTTTGCCCATATACTGCCCCTATACTATATCATAGACGGGCTCAATTCTGTTACAATATATACAAACTACAACTCAGCCCTGCTGGATTTAGTTGTAAGCGTGGCAGTTGCAATTGTTGTATTCGTCTTTATGGTGCTTAAATTCAACTGGAAGGAGGAGTGAATACGGAATTCAACCTTACGGGATTCTTCTTTAGGAGGTCAAATCTTTATAAATGTAAACCAGTTGGATGGAAAAGATGAAGGTCCCTGTTCTTTACGGTTCCCCTGATGCCTCGGGCTTCGAGAGGAGTGCGGAGTACGTGGCCAAAAAACTGGGAATCAGTCTCGAAGCTACCTGGGATGGCTTTGCAGACGTAGATTTTCCTCCGACTTCAGAAGACGTTAAAATTGAACTGGGAGGTTTTATTCCTGAAAAGAATTTGAGTTTTAAGCTTGAGGATCGCTTTTCACATTCACTGGGGAAATCATCTCCAGAATTACTGATGGCAAGAGAATCTTCCATCAGAAACATCGTGGATGCAGTAGTATACCCAGATTATGAAAATGCCGCGGTTATTCTGAAAGAACTGAATCAGAGAGGATACAAAGCCATAATTTTCGGAGGAGGTACATCTGTTTCCGGGTCGCTTCTGGTGGGGAAGCACGGAAAAATTGTATCCATTGACACACGCAATTTCAAACGTTTAGAAATTAAGGGCCATTATGCAATTTTAGGATCGGGCCATTCGGGAATGGAGGCTGAAAGGGCCCTAAACAGGTATGGCTATACTATTGGGAATTTTCCAGAGTCAATGCTTCATTCCACTATTGGCGGCTGGGTTTCTACAAAGGCAATCGGCCAGGAATCCAACCAGTATGGTGGCATAGAAAATCTCGTTCTGGGAACTTCAGTGGTGAGTTCCAGCGGGATGGGGAATGACGGGGTGTTTCCCAGAAAATCCATAGGATTTGACCTGAAAGACATGATGATCGGTAGCGACGGCAGGTACGGGCTGATAACCGATGTTGCCATGAAACTCTTCAGAATGCCTCAAAAGAGGTACTTTTCATCATACATTTACAGAAGCTTCAGAGAAGGCATAGAGGCAATTTCTAGAAGCGAGAAATTTCCTGCCGTTGCCAGATTATCCGATGAACTGGAGACCGACTTTGCCCTTAATACTGCTGGGGATACCGCTATTGTGAAGCTCTTCAGGAAGTATGTAAACTTCAGAACGCATGGAAAGGGTGCGCTATTGGTGGTGGTCAATAATGATACTGTCATTAATCCTGTTCTCAGGAATTCTATTTCAACGGGATCAGAACCTGCAAAGTCATGGATCAGGGGGAGGTATTCAAGACCTGGTATCGCAAACATCCTATGGAAAAGTGGTTTTGTGCCAGATACTCTTGAGACCTCGACCACATGGGACAGGATCAATAATCTCTATTTGGAGACGAGAAACACCTTTTACAGATTGAAGGAAGAACTTGATTTCAAGGGAGAAATAATGGAACATATTTCTCATATGTACACCACGGGTGCGTGCATTTACTTTACATTCATATTGAAGTCAGGGAATGACATGGAAGTATTGCCAGAAGTCAGGAATGAATTGGTGAATAGTTTTACATCCAATGGCGGCTCGGTGACGCACCACCACGGGAGAGGATATTTTTTCTCCAAATACATTGACCCTGAATTGAGGGAGATGCAGAGGAAGCTTGATGATCCTCTATTCACAGGAGGTTTGGAAAATGGAGAATGAATTTTCCTTCAGGACCCGCAAAGATGGCTTTAATTCCATTGATGGCTCCAAGTGTGAAGTTCTCATAATTGGAGGGGGCATTTCCGGTTCCGGCGTCGCAAACCTGCTTTCTGAAAATGGAGTGGACACCGTGCTTGTGGATAAAAGCGACTTTGCCTCAGGAACCAGTTCAGGTTCTTCTAAACTGATTCATGGTGGTTTGAGATATCTGGCACAGGGAGAATTCAAGGAAGTCAGGGAACTCCTCAAGGAAAGGAACTATCTGCTTGAGCACACTGATTTTGTAAAGCCAATGGAATTCCACATTTTGGTGGACCGGTATTCGTGGAAAAAATCGACTCTCAGGTTAGGCCTGTTCATATATAACCTTCTTAGCGGCCAGTTTAAGATACCCCGTTACACGAGGAACAATGGATTATATCCATCAAGCGTGAAGGGGTATTTTCAGTACATGGATGCCTATACAGATGACTCCAGGCTGGTAATCTACAATATAGTTTCAGCACAGCGCAGGGGAGCCAGATGCTTCAATTATGTTGAAGCAGTCGAACTGAATGAAACCGAAGGAGGATGCATGGTTACTTTGAAGGATGGAATTTCAGGTCAAAAGGCCAAAATTATGGCTAGAGTGGTTGTGAATGCAGCCGGCCCCTGGGCATCCAGCCTTCTGGAAAGATTCAACGTTAACCTGGAGAAGCCGTTGCAATTGAGCAAAGGGATTCACCTCGTTGTTCCTTCCGAGAAAATACCGGTTGAACAGGCCATTGCATTTCGTTCTCATCTGGACAAAAGGCAGATGTTTGTCATTCCCAGAGGAAAGGTCGTACATATGGGCACCACGGACACATTTGTCAGAGATCCGGATGATTTCACAATAAAGCAAGAAGATGTGGATTATATCATTAAGAGTGTGAATGCATTGTTTCCCAAGGTCTCAGAAAAGGACATCATCACTTCCTTTGCAGGGTTGCGCCCACTTTTCGGATCAGGTGATGACCCGGGCAAGGTTTCAAGGGATTTCGAGATCGTAAATACAGGGAAAATAGTGAGCCTCCTTGGTGGTAAGATTACAAATTACAGGGCTGCCTCAAGACTTGCCGGGAAAAAAATAGCAGAACTCCTGGGCCGGAAGGTTTCCACTGAAGGGCTACCAACAATTCCTTACAGGAGAAATGAAGAAGTGAACCCCATTGAACAGATTATCTTGAATGAATGCCCCATTACATTTGAAGACATAATGAGGCGCAGAATGGCTTACAGAATTTACGAACCGGACCAGGGGAAATCAGTTGAAAACATGGTCAAGGAAGAAATGGAAAGACTGGGAATGGTGATATCATGAAAGTAACAGCAATTATCAACCCACACGCTGGAGGATCATATGCTGCAGAGATCTACCAATCAGTGCTTGAACAGTTCAGGGAATATGACATAGTTAGCCACCTGACAAAGGGGCCGGGAGATGCCACGCAACTGGCCAGGGAAGCTGTACAGAAAGGTTCAGACTATATCCTATGCATTGGCGGAGACGGCACCCTTAACGAAGTAGTTCAGTCGCTGGCACATTCCAGCACCATTCTGGTGCCGATTTCTGCTGGTACCGGCTCAGATTTTGTAAAAACACTGGGCTTCAAGGATTTAGACTCTGTAAAAGCTGCAATGAAGGAGGGCAATTACCGGGAGATTGATCTTGGGCTTGCAGTACGTAACCAGGAGAAGAGATTTTTCCTCAACATACTTGAGATCGGATTCGGAGCTTCAGTGATGAAAAGGGTGAATTCACGTAAGAAAACCCGAGGAGGATTTTCCTTTACATCATCCGTACTGGCACTTCTTCCTTTTTTCAGGCCGTTCAACGTGGAGATTGAAGTGAATGGCGAAGACCATAAACTGGAACTGGCTGAAATGGTAGTTGCAAATGGCAGATATTTTGGAGGTGGCATGCTTGCTGCACCTGATGCTGAGTTGGATGACGGCCTGTTCGATATACATGTTGTCGCAGGGGTAGGGAAAATGCAGATGATTTCAAAACTGGGAAAGCTGAGAAACGGAACTTATGTCAGAGACCCGACAGTCAGGTCTTTCAAGTCAAATAATCTAGATGTAAGGGGGGCGGCCCCAGTGGAGCTGGACGGGGAAGATTTTGGCGAACTTCCATTGAAAATCACCCTTGTTGAAAGGTGTCTTAGAGTGATTTCACCGGACATGCAAAATTAATTAGTATTGTTCACCCAATATCATATCATATGGGAAAAGTACTCCCCTTCGTTCTCGCCCTTGTTATGCTCACAATTGTTTTTGTACCTGCCGTTTCCTCTGCGGTTCCTTCAGCTCAGATCACTACAAAGACTCCCATAAAGCATGTAGTTGAGATCGTAATGGAAAACCGCGCCTTTGACAATTTATTCGGTGTATATC
>JBJKQJ010000146.1:0-6354 GCA_046705445.1 Thermoplasmataceae archaeon | reverse complement strand
ATCTCACCTCTCTTTACAGTGAGAGAAACCCCGTCGAGAGCTTTGACTATTCCCTTAGAGGTAAAGAATCTAGTAACAAGATTTTCAACCCTCAGGTACACCTCGTTTGTACTTTCCTTTGATTTTTCCTGTTGTCCTTCTATCATTAAAATTACCTTCTAAGTTTTGGATCTAGAACATCTCTCAGGCCATCCCCGAGGAGATTGATCGAAATTGTAAACATCAATATGAATATACCAGGAATCAAAACTGGCCACCACACACCGACTCCAGCCCAGGATTGACTCTGGCTTATTATATTCCCAAGTTCAGGGAAATACGGGTCACTTATAATTCCCAGGTAAAATAGAACGGCAAATAGCTGCATTATGGTTCCCAAGTCAAGCGATATTTGTACGAACACCGGGGAAAGAACATTGGGGAGAACATGTGAAAAGATGTTTCTAACGGACGATGCTCCTGAAGCTGTGGCGGCTTCAACATATTTCATGGACTTGATGTAAAGTGCCTGCCCTCTTGCCAGCCTGGCATATATTGGCCACCATATGATCATTAAAGCATAGACTGCTTCAATAATGTATCTGCCAAGAAGGAAGATGAATGCAAATGCAAGAATCAAGAAGGGGACACTGAAGAAAACATCTGTGACCCTCATCAAGACTTCATCTATGAGACCGCCCTTAAAGCCAGCAACTCCGCCAATAATTGTTCCAACTGCAGCTCCGACCAGAACAATAAATAAGGAGTAGCCCAGATCGAATTTTATGGCTGCCAGGGAGATTGGAAGCAGAGGATATTGAAGCGCGAAATACTGCGTACTTCCTAGGAAATACCACCAGCCTTTGGATAGAGTTGGGGCTACGGGTATTGCATTGCCTGCCAGAGGCTGCTTAAATGACAAAATAGTGTTGATATCAGACACTCCCAACCAGCTTGGATATACAATGTCCAGAAATGCTATGATGAAATATATGAAAACAATAACAGTTCCAACCATTGCCAGTCGGTTCTTAATAAGAAGTTTCATGGTGTGGGAATAGTCTTCAAGTTTAGGGTGTCTTTTTTTTGCATCCACGGGTGCTTTTTGCATAACTGTAGTATCTACCATCTTTCTCACCTCAATATCTGATCCTCGGATCAATAAACGCGTAGGCTATATCCACAATTAAATTGGCAATCATCAATGTTAGACCAAATACGAAAGTTGTTCCAAGCACTCCGTAAATGGCCAGATAGAGAAGGGCATTCAGTGCAAGATAACCAATTCCATAATATGCAAACACTTCTTCTATAACTACAACTCCACCCAGAAGTGAAGCGAATAGAAGACCCAGAACAGTAACAGTTGGTATGAGCGCATTTTTTCGTATGTGCCTCTTGATAACTAGTTCTTCAGGCACTCCTTTGGATCTTGCCGTCTTGACATATTCCTGATTGGATGCATCCACCATACCGGCTCTTATGAACCTGAGTATACCTGCAAGCAATGAGAGAGTGAGGGTGATAGTCGGGAGAATAAGGTAAATGAACGAACTAGAAGCCAAGGGCCAGTCACCATGTAATATTGCATCAAACAGTGGCAGGTGGGTGGGAGAAGTCAATCCTGTCGAAGCATCGAACCAGGGTGGGGGTATTGCTGGCACAGCAGAAAGCGCAAACTTCCCTGAAATTGGAAACAGACCCAACGGGTTTCCGGCGATCACATTTTGCCCGAATACAATCTGTAGAACGATTCCCAAAACGAAGATTGGAACTGCATAAAATGTGAGTGAAAATACTCTACCTATCTGATCAGCAACAGAATTGGGTCTGGCACCGATATAAGTTCCCAATGGAATTGCAATCAGTATAGACAAGATTGTCGCAAACAGCGCCAGCTGAATGGTAGACGGGAAGAACAATTCTATTGCAGTAAGAACAGGTCCAGTATATACTGGAGTGCTCATCTGCCCCCATTGCCCAATAAAAAGAGCCTTAACGTAAAAGAAATATTGTATGAATACTGGATAATTTAACCCAAGCAACTCTTTAGCATGCTCAATCTGGACCGAAATTGGTACCGCGGACTTTGGATTAATATACTTAGATATAAGGTAACTGTCCGGAAATGCCCGCAATAGGATAAATACCAGCAAAATCAGACCAAGCAGAGGTGGAATTTACAATAGTAATCTTCTAATTATGAAATACCTCAATTCCATTGACTGATCGAACCAAATTGTAATATCGCTATATAACTTTTTTCGGGAAACCTATATAATTGGATGTACAGTTAATTTAACATAATTTTAAAATAGATATAGCCGGGAAAGTGAGTCAATTAATTGATTTCAGGTTTCAAGAGGTTAAATCTAGATCAATATGAAAAATATGGGAACAATTTTAAAAGAAATAATTGCCGGGGGAACCCGGTGATTGAGGCCTTTTTAAGTGTTAACTGGAAACTGTGGGAAGAGCAACGCCGTTCTTCTGGTTCCTGTTCTTCATATGGTTGAACCACCATATCTTTGAAACCAGTCTCACATCTTCGAAAGGGTTCTCAATTGACGGCTCTCTGAAACACTGTGTAAAACAGTCATTGCACTGGTTATCATAGTATTCCCAGTTCGGTTTCTTGTTCTGGACAACTTCCATGTGTGTGAAACACGGGTGAACTTTTCCCCTGTAGTCAGTATAGAATGATGTTTGTCCAGCTCTGCACGGGGAAACCTGTTTTCCATCAAGGTAATCTACTGCTTCCTTGTAGTAGCTCCTGGTGTTTCCGAAAACGTGGTTATTGTAATTCTCACTTGCGTATGAGAAAGCTTCCCTGATCATCTTGTTGGAAACCTCAAAATCCTGGAAATAGTATGAACCCTGGTCAGGGAAGCACATAGAAAGAGGCACGCCCAGTTCTTCATTGGCGTACTCAACCATGTCCTTTACTTTGAAATAATTGAAATTGGTTACTAGTGCATTGGCAGTCAGGACCTTCACCTTGTCCCTGTTCTCTTTGATGGTTTTCACGACCGTGTCAAAAATTTTCAGGCCCCGGTACTCGTTGTGTTCCTCAGGAATATTGCTATCGAGTGAAATGGTCATTCCGTCAAGATATGGAACTATCTTCTTCAGGATATATGGGTTCGTTCCATTCGATGCAATGTGAGTAATAAAATGATTTTCCTTCAATTTCTTAATTATTGATTCAATCGATTTATTTAGGGTGGGCTCTCCACCGGTCAGGGACACTATTTTGATCTTGTTTTTCTTCATTTCGGAAATATGCTTGTCAATGAGTTCCTCTGGAAAGAAAATCTTGCCCTGCCAGGCGTTGCAACTTTTGCATCTGAGGTTGCAAAAGTAGTCAATGTTCCATATCATTGATTTCATATGGAATTTCAGTAATATTGGAGATTAATAAACTTGTTGCGTCAAAGATCAAAATTCGGCGCTGATCAGGTGAATAGACTTTCTATCTAAAGTGCTCAAATTCCAGAAATGACTCTCACTTAAGCACGCTGGAAAGGCTCTCATGGTTTTCTCTTTCTATCCAGTATGTCATGAAGACATCGTCAACATACGTCCCTTCGATTACAAACTGGTTCTTTCTGACACCTTCATGAACAAAGCCCATTTTCTCGTATAAGGCAATGGCACTTTTGTTGGAAGAGAAAACTTCGAGGTTCAGTTTTCTGACATAGTTCTCCCTGCACCAGTCTATTCCTGCAGTAATGAGCTCCTTCCCAATTCCCTTTCTTCTGTGTCCGCTCTTAATGGCAATTCCAAGGTTTGCAGTATGCCTGTTCTTTCTGTACATGCCTCTCTGCACCGTCAAGACTCCAACGACTTCTCCCTGCTTTTCTGCCACCACAGTAAGATCATCAGGGCTCCTTATCCTCTCTTGCTCCCCTCTTTCAGTGAGAAGGTAGTATTCACTTACAAGATAAATCCGCTCGTCCATCACGCTCTGCATACAGTTTATGATGCCTTTAGCATCTCTCGGGTCCGCCTTCCTGATTATATAATCGCCATAGGCGGTTTCCCAAGCGCCTCTTCCTTTCCAGAGCATGATTTTAACCTAAAGCCTTAATTCAACGTTAAAATAATTCTTTTCCCCATGACGTCAGTCAAAACTTCACTAGTTGAGTTCACTTTTTTACAAGGGAATTCTTCAATTCGTGGTACATTTCGTTTATCTGTTCTGTGAGCAATCTTGCCTCCTCAGCAATTGAATCCTTGTTTTCAAGGAATTCAGGAGTGAGAATTGCACCCTCCCTTGAAGGTAGAATTAACCCTTCCTTCTCGAGGACTCTCAACGAATATCTGATCTTATGCTCAGGGATACCGGTCTCGTGAGAGATCTTTATTATTCCAACCGGTTGCTCCCTGAGAAGGGTTTGTATAATAGAAAGATGTCTCTTCACCGTTTCAAGGTCTGTTTTGATCTCTCTGAACAATGAGCTCGCATGATCCATGAGACCCTATGGCATTCCATAATATATTTATTGCCAAGAATTTGTATAGGATAAAATACAGTTGGTCTAAATCAAGGGAAAATCTGGCTCTCTCCATCAAAAATAAGTGGGTTTTCTGTTAAGTTGAGGAGAATTCTGATCTTCTCCTCACGTTCCTGTATGTATTCCTGGAATTTTTCCTTGGCCTCATAATGCTTCATGATGTTTATGGCGTTGCTTCTCAATGATACCTGAAGCCTCAGGTCAAACTGCAACCTTTCCGGGAGTTCCTTTAAGTTTACTCTTGTCCCCAATGGGTTTGTAAGGTAAAATTCCACTATTAAGGTTTAGATCAATTACTCAGGGTTACATCGTTGTTGATATTTCAGGAAAAAGAGTAAATCCCGCCCAGCAATATTGATCTATTATGCCAGACATAAATGTCCGGGAAGTTGATGAATACACATATCGAATTGATCAAAGCCATGACCGGAGGATGAATGTCCCTGGCATCATTTATTCCAGCCCTTCAATGATGAATGACATAAGGAATGACCAATCCCTGCAGCAGGTAGTAAATGTAGCCATGCTTCCGGGAATTGTTAAGGCTTCACTTGCCATGCCGGATATTCACTGGGGTTATGGCTTTCCCATAGGTGGAGTGGCTGCATTTGATTTTGAGACCGGAATAATTTCACCTGGTGGGGTAGGCTACGATATAAATTGTGGCGTTTCTCTGGTAAGAACAGACCTGTCTTACTCGGAAGTAAAACCTCAAATTAAAAATCTCACGGATGAACTGTTCAAAAGAGTCCCATCCGGAATGGGAAGTACAAGTACAAAAGTTTCGAAAACAGATCTTGAGGAGATTCTTTCCGGCGGCCTTCAGTGGTGTTTGGACAAGGGTATTGCAGAACAAGAGGACATAAGATATACTGAAGAAAATGGAACATTGAAGGACAACTCCCCTGACTATGTATCAGAAGAGGCAAAAAAGAGGGGGCTCAAGCAGATTGGCACCCTGGGTGCCGGAAACCATTTTCTTGAAATCCAGAGAGTCGACACCATTTATGACAGGGAAGCCGCTGAAGCATTCGGGATCACAGGAGATGATCAGATAACTATCATGATACATACTGGATCTAGGGGTCTTGGACACCAGGTGGCGACCGATTATATCAGAAGACTGAACTCCACTGAAAGTGGAATTGTTCACCACCCAGTCGACAGACAACTTACATCTGCTTACATGAACTCCGCAGTGGGCATAGAATATTACAAGGCCATGAACTCTGCTGCAAACTACGGTTTTGTCAACAGACAGGTAATCGCAAACAATGTTAGAGAGGCTTTCTACAAAATTTTCCCCCACTCCAGTGTTGATATTGTTTACAGCCTGGCCCACAATATGGCAAAGAGAGAAAAACACAGCCTGGATAGTCACAACTTGGATCTCATAGTTCACCGGAAAGGAGCAACAAGGGCATTCGCAGGCAATATGTTCAGCAAGGGGAGCCTTCATTCAAAACATGGACATCCTGTGTTAATACCTGGAGATATGGGGACCGCATCATATGTGTTGAAGGGAAAACCTGGCAACGAAGAGAAATCCTTCAGTTCCAGCTGTCACGGAGCAGGCAGGAAACTTAGCAGGAAAAAATCTGTGGAAACTTTCAAAAGTGAAATTGTTGCTTCTAAACTGGAAGATAAGGGAATCTATCTACGGGCCCAGAATATGCGTGTAATATCTGAGGAAGCACCCGGAAGCTACAAGGACATTGATGAAGTTATCAAATCTGTAACCGGAGCCAGGTTAACAGATCCTGTGACAAGACTGGTACCTTTAGGCGTGGTCAAAGGATAATAAATAGTTGAAGGAAAATTTGATTAAAGGAATGACTTGGCTCTCAAAGTTACCATG
>JBJKQJ010000145.1:0-6434 GCA_046705445.1 Thermoplasmataceae archaeon | reverse complement strand
AATCTGGATGGCAGCAAATTCATGTTGGGAACACCAAAGAGAGAATACAAGATAGAAGTGAAACTCATAGGAGGTTTTCAGCCTTCCAATGTGGCTTGTTCAATTCTGGCAATGGAAAATTCAGACGTGAAATCCTTGACAAAGACCGACATCCAGAACGGCATCAAAAATACTCGATGGCCGGGGAGAATGGATATTATCAGAAAAGATCCCGTTGTAATGGTTGATGGGGCCCATAACCCTCCAGCAGCCAATGCTTTACGGATCTCACTTAAGGAACTCGGTGTGAGGGAACCTACCCTTCTAGTGGGCATGCTGTCAGATAAGGACGCATTCTCATTCCTTAGAATAATGCGACAGATATCAGGAAAGGCCATATTCACAAGACCCGATGAACCAATGAGATCTATTTCTCCCCAAAGGTTGAATACTCTCTCATCAGGTATTTTCAAGGATCCCCTATTAATTGACGACCCTATCGAAGCATATGAGAAAGCTGTTTCAGATTCTGAATTTATCGTCGTTGCAGGCTCCCTTTATCTGGCTGGAGCCATAATGAAATATGAAAAGGCATCTGTAATGCCCTATGATAAACTTTAATCTTTTGATCATCAACCAGTTTACTCTTCTGGTCAAAAAACATTTTAGTACTCCTAACCCCTTTGTGTAACTTACCGGTATTTACATGAATTTATTTTCCAAATATTCTGGTTCATCTAACTTGCTGGACGGTGATCTTGGTCACCTCAGCGGATCTTTTGTTCCAGATTCTTTCCCCCATCGAGAAACAGAAATTGATCACATGGTCAGAATCCTGAGCAGCATTATGAGGGATTCCAGACCGTCTAATATTGTAATTTACGGTAAAACGGGAACTGGGAAGACATCCACTACACAGTATGTCACCAGAATGCTAATGGAAGCAGCGGGCGAAAAGGTCAGAATCTGTTTCATCAACTGCCAGGTGCATGATTCTCCTTACTCAATTCTTACGACCCTGGTGAATGAACTTTCCGAAACCCCTAGCGATGATATACCACCAATGGGGTGGCCGCTGGATAGGATATATACTGAACTGATTGCAAGAATTAACAGGGGTGGCGGATATTATGTTCTTGTTCTGGATGAGGTGGACAGGCTGATCCAGAAAAACGGAGGGGACTCGCTCTATGTCCTTCTTAAAATAATAGATGATTCTACCAATTCTCGAACCTCTTTGATTGGAATAACAAATGATGCAAACATTATGGATGGAATGGAGCCAAGAATCAAAAGCAGGATGAATCAGGAAAGCATAATGTTCTCTCCATACAATGCTTCTGACCTGAGGGACATCATTTCTTTCAGGTTAAACGGGATTGTCAAGAAAGATGTGGTGCAGGAATCTGCCATAAATCTGTGTGCGGCACTTGGGGCCCAGGAACATGGGGATGCCAGAAAGGCGCTGGATCTGATGAGAATAGCAATTGAGATTGCTATGAGGGAAGATAGGAAACAGATCACAGATAAGGAAATTTATGAGGCCCGGGACAAATTTGAAATGGATGTTGTAAGAGAAGCAATAAAGACTCTCCCCCTCCAGAGCAAGATTGTGCTCCTGAGTTCTGTTGTAACCCAGGAAGTCAGCAGCAAGCTCATGATTACAGGGGAGATTTATGAGAATTACCGAAACATCTGCAATGAATTAGGTTTCATGTCTCTTACAAGCAGGAGGGTGAGCGATATTCTCTCAGAGCTTGAAGACTTTGGACTTCTCGCCGCCACTACCAAGAGTATGGGGAGATATGGGAGAACCAGGTTTGTGAGAGTGATGGGACAGCTGGACCTTTTTAAGAAATATCTTCTGGAGGACACAAACCTCTCTATGTTTCAGGGTAGCAAAATTGCCAGACAATCAAGATTTGAAAACGTTTTCGGCAGTTCCAGCGAGAAGAATATTAATGAAAGAGAACTTGAAAGCAAGCTCTCAAACATTGCCGATGCAGACATCAGTACCGGTTAATCGAATTTTTCTGGAAATATAAAGCACATATCATCTGCGACTTTTACCAGGCACAGATCATGTTTTTCTGCAAATTTATCCGGTGCATCGGTCCAGTCGTAATTATCAACAATTATCAGAAATTTTTTCCTGAGGTTCTTTATGGCTGTCTCCAGTTCCCAGGTTACGTGTTCATAAGTGTGCTGGGAATCATGAAAGAACACGTCAAATGGCCCAAAATAACTTAATTTTCCTTCAAGCGTGTCCTTGGTGTTGCCGATGACCAGGCTCCACCTCTCCTTGAATTTCTCTGGCACCAGGAATCCCACAGGCATTTCTTCATCCTCACCGTATTTCTGCCCCAGATCAAAGCTGAAAAGCCTTCCCCGGAAGTCCGCCGAAGCATCCAGTATGGCAGTGCTTGTGCTGCCCGGTCCAACTCCGGTTTCAGCCATTAATGGTGCCCTCATCAGCCTTACCCCCGTGTATAGCCAGCAGAGTTCTGGCGGGGAAACCTGCCAGTAATTCTTTCCGCCAATTTTTTCATTTACATATTCAAGTATCTTATTGGCTCTCTTGAATGATTCCCGGACATCGTCTTCTGTGCACTCCAGAAATTCAAGTATTTTCTCTTTACCGGTAAAATCTGGTTCAATCATGTATTCACCCAGTTTAATGGAAACGAACCTCCTACATTAAATTTAATCTCTAAGAGGCATTCAGGAAAAGAATTCAGTGAATCTGCTTGTAATAGCCTTAGTTGGAACGCTCCTTGGCGTCTCACTGGCTGGTCCTCCTGGCCCGGTAACTGCAATACTTGTAAACAGAGCTATGAAATCGGTTGTTGGAGGCTTCATGGTCGGAATGGGCGCCATGACTGCCGATTTTATTCTAATGATCCTTATTCTTCTATTTGGAACTCTGGCAGATCTGGCCAGATTCAATAATTTCATCTATATTCTTGGTGCTTTTTTCTTCTTTTACCTTGCATACGGCATATATATTTCCAAAGAAGGCGAAACCTCACAGAAAAAACCTGGTTCAGGATATCTTGCGGGGCTCACAATAGGGCTCATAAATCCAATGCAGATTGGCTGGTGGTTTACTGCCGGTCTGAGTGTTAATCAGAAGTTTGGCTTTATAACATTCTTTTTTCTTTTTATTGGAATTGTAGGATGGGTCCTGTTTCTTTCATTGTTGGTTCACAGAGCATCTGAAAAATACGGAAACAAGGTTGAGTGGGGAGTGAAGATTTTCAGCATTGTTTCTTTAGGGTTTTTTGGCATACTTTTCCTATATCTCTCTGTCGTCGGCTTCCTTGGAATATGATGTTTTGATGCTCCCAAAAAAATTTCAAGCAAACCGTCCTAGATTTGGGACGATCATTCGTGTTTGATATTCTGGATACATATGAACCGAGGGCTATTAAATAAGAAAAATAATGGTTTATTGCCCTTTGCAAGGGCTTATATAATGATCTTGTCGGAAAAAGTCGCTTCTACATCCAGTGGAGTGTAACCATCCTTTCCTGCAACTTCCTGAGTAGCAGGTGGGTTGGTAAGGTAGCCGGGGACATATTCATTGATTCTCTTTGAGAAACTTGGAACCGCTCTGTTGTCAAAGAAGATTCCTGTGGGAATCTTGTCTCCCCATTCAAGCCCTTTCTCGTAAGCAAGCTGGAATTTTTCATGCAGTTTCTCTTCATTTCCAGGGGTAACGACAGGATCCCATGACTTGTCATCTTCAAGCTTGTAGACTCTTTCCCTGTACCATTCCATTGTGTTAATGTTGTTGTAGGTAGGGCACGGTTGCAGAATATCAATCACTGAAGAACCTTCGTGCAGCACTGCAGTTTTTATGATTTCCTTGAGTTGTTTCATGTCAAAGGAGAAACCTCTTGCCACAAATGAGTAACCAGCTGTAAGTGCAAGTGTGATTGGATTAACCTTGCTGAAGACATTTGCCCTGGCAAGGCCCTTTGTTTTCTCTCCCAATGCCATTGTTGGAGCGGCTTGTCCCTTTGTCAGGCCATATACCTCATTGTCGAATATCATTATGGTGAGGCCACTGTTTCTCCTTCCCTCAGCTACAAAGTGCCCTGCGCCAATACCAAGCATATCGCCGTCTCCTCCAGGTACAATTACCTTGAGGTTGGGATTAGATAGTTTGACACCGGTTGCGAAAGGAATGGACCTTCCGTGCAGGGTGTGCATACCTCCAATGTTCAGGTAGTGTGGCGTCTTTCCCGAGCATCCAATACCGGATACTGCCACAACGTCTTTCGCATCAAAATTCAATTCTGAAAGTGCCTGCGTAATTGATGTAAGTATACCGAAGTCACCACATCCCGGGCACCAGTCAACTGCAATATCGCTCTTAAAATTATGCGCCATTTGTTAAAACCTCCTTTACTTTTATTGTCTTGCCTTCTATAATTTCCTTGGCCGTCTTCAGGATTTCGTCCTCAGTCATGTGCCTTCCATTGTACTTCAGAATACTGTAACGGATCTCAATACCTGTGTTCTGTTCAATGGCAGTTGCTGCTTGTGCAACAAAATTGCTCTCCACGTTAATCACAAGTTTTGCATTGTTCAGGACCTTCTTTACAAATTCCTTCGGAAATGGCTCAAACATTTTCAGATACAGTAGATTTGCTGTAATTCCCTCTTCCTTAAGGTCGTCAATTACATCTAGAATGGGTCCCTTCTGGCTTCCCCAGGTAACAAAGGTAACTTCAGCCTCCTTTTCTCCAATGAGTTCAGCCATATCTTCGGAGGGAATCTCCTCAACAAGGGTCTCGAGCTTTCTGAATCTCTTTCTCATCTGCATATCCCTTACCACAGGGTCTTCTGTTACATGGCCAACTTCGTCATGTTCGTCTCCAGTCATCCAGAAGACATCATTTCCAAGGTATCCGAACTCTGATATTCCATTCTCAGTGTCAAGGCTGTATCTCTTGAAGTTCAGCCTGGTTTCATTTGGCCTTTCTTTCTGGAAGACCTTTACTTTCTTCGCATCTATTTCAGGGACGAAGTCGGTTGTGTTTGCAAGATTCTTATCTATGAGATGGATCACCGGAAGTTGATATCTGTGCGCATACCTCAGTGCTCTCATGGAATCGTAAACACATTCCTCGACGTCTCCAGAGGACAGGACAATTCTTGGGAATTCTCCGTGTCCTGTGTTGAGAGCAAACATCAAATCAGACTGGCCATTCCTTGTCGGTAGTCCAGTGCTTGGACCCCCTCTCATGTAAACGGTTACCACAATTGGAACTTCATCCATACCTGCGAAGGAAATGCCTTCCGCCATCAGGGAGAATCCCGGTCCACTTGTTGCAGTAGATGATATTGAGCCTGTTTCAGCAGCACCTTGCGCCATTGTTATTGCAGATATTTCATCCTCAGTCTGAACAACAACGACACCGCCTTCTTTGAGTCTCTTCTTTTCGGTTTCTACGTAGTGAAGGTGTTCGTGTTCCTCCATGATTGAACTTTCATCGCTGGCCGGGGTAATAGGGTAATAAGTCTGGAATCTAAGTCCACCCATCAGCTTTCCTATTGCAGCTCCATCGTTTCCCGTGAGAAGGAATCTCTTTTTCTTGGGAAGTACTTTGAGGGTCTTCCCAAGGATTCCATTCTCTTTGGCATAATTGTAAGCTGCTTCAACTACCTGGACATTTTGTTCAACGACCTTGGGTTTGCTGGAAAAAACCTGCTTTATTGCTTCTTCCGCGAACTTCTGCTCAAGTCCGGCTATACAAAGGGTCATGGCAGAACCAAGAGTGTTGAAGTACCTGGTTGCCGGTCCGTCCTTTATCGCTGCGGATACAACTTCGCTGAATGGTATGGCAATAGGAACTCCTCCTCTTTTCTTTGCCAGTTCAAGGGCTCCTTTAATTGTATTGGGAAGCTTGGCTTCATCAAGTGTTTCTTTTATCCTTCTGGATGTGTCCCTCATAATGAGTCTAGCCTGCGCAAGATCCGAGGTTTCAAAGGTTTTGTCATAAATGATCTTTGTACCTTCTCCAACATCTTCAAGATGTTCGAAGATAGTGTCGGGATCAAGTGCAACGAGAATGTCCACAGGGTATTTTAGAGAGCGAGGGCGCTGCTCTTTTACCCTCAGGTGGTTGTAACTGTGTCTCCCCTTTATGTTGGAGTGGTATTCCCTAACTCCAAAAACATTATATCCAGCTTCTGCAAAGGCCCTGTTTATCATGTTGGAAGAGGTATCTATTCCTCCTCCTTGCGGGCCGCCAATCGTTAAGCTTAGGTCCATAGGGTTATCCGGTTAGGATGTTTAACCAATTAAAATATTTTATTGGAATCTGTTTCTCTCGCAACGAAACACGTCGCTTGACTATTAAAATTGATCAACAAAAAATATTCAGATTTTTGAAATTTCTGAATGGATAGAATTTCTGGCCCCCATGCTAATTAGAATGGGGGCC
>JBJKQJ010000144.1:0-6816 GCA_046705445.1 Thermoplasmataceae archaeon | reverse complement strand
ATCTCATATTCTTTGCCTCCTCTTTGTGGATTGCAGGTTTTGACATGATTTACACCATACCTGATATGGAACATGACAAGACACTGGGCCTGAGGACAGTTATGACCGACTTTGGGATTAAAAGGGGACTCCTGCTTTCAAACCTCATACATGGGGTGACATTCACCTTCTTCCTTCTGCTTGGATTCTATTTGAGATCCTTCTTCTACTTCCTATCGCTGATCCCAATTTCAATACTGATATTCTACCAGCACTATATTGTGAATCCCGACGATCCAAGAAGCATCAAGGTTTCTTTCCAGAATTCCAATACCTTCATCGGTTTCATTTTCCTCATAGGGCTGCTCCTTTCAGTCGGCTCCCAGGCCTTCTGATTCCGGACTCCCCACTTCCTTCTTTGTTTTCAGCATTCTTGTGAACACTAGAAATGCAATTATCGAAGCCGCGCCGAAGAGGTCTATAGAAGACCAGACTTCAAGGCCTTTGAATGCAAAAACTGAAAGGAAAAAGGCACCCACTGACGGCCCAAAAGCCCTTCCGCTGGAGTTTACCATGCCCAGGAACCCCAGGTACCTGGCGAGCTTGTCACTGGGGGCAATTTTTGACACTATGCTGTTCATTACAGGAGAAACAAGGTTCTCACCAAGGGTGATGACAACCATGTCGAGCATGAGATCACCCAGGGTATTGGAAAACCCCACCATAAGGTAACCTATGCTGTAGGCAAGCGCACCCATGATCATTGAAAGTATTTCTGGGTACCGTTTCATGAGGTTGGTGATTGGGTACTGCCCCAGTACAACCACTACCCCGTTGACGGCATATATGTATCCGAGCTGGTGTTGCAGGAGCCCCACTTTAAGGCCGGCATATACAGGTAATGTCACTGAAAACTGGGAGGAAACAAGAGTTACAAAAAAGGTTCCCGCGGTGAAGACCAGGAGGAATCTGTCATAAGAGAGGATGCTTATTTTTCCAGGCCTATCCAGTTTCTCCTTCTTTCTCCTCTCGTTCCACCTATCCCTGACCAGTGCGAGTACGATTAATCCCTGAGCTGCACTGCAGGCAGTTACCAGGAAGAAAATCCAGATAATGCCATGCTCATCCAGCAGGGACCCGCTGAGAGGTCCAATGGCCCAACCTAGGTTTGCCATTATTCTGTATACCACATAACCGTTAGTGCGCTCATCCTCCTTGGTCACATCAGCCACAAGCGCATTGGCTGAAGGGAAGATCAGCGAACCGCCTATGGAAGTGAAGATGAAAACAATGACCAGGGGCAACGCACTAGAACCGACCCCCAAAAGTATGGCCATGGTCAGGTAAAGTGAGGAGGATATGAGGCTGCCAGTCAGGAGAACTTTCTTTCTCCCCACATAATCTGAAAGCCCTCCACCTAAGAGGCTGAAAACCAGTGAAACTATTGAACCAAGTGTAAACACTATTCCGACAATGTATACAGGAATTTTCAGGTCAACGTTCAGGAAGAGCGCCATAAAGGGCCAGGTGGCTCCAAAACCAACGGACCTGATTCCGGAAGCTATGCTCACCGCCCATAGCTCCCTGTTACTGAACATGAATGACTTTAAAATTCCGTTTTGTTGCGTGAAGGGTTACCGCAGGATGTAATAAAAAACTGGTGGAATCTTCTCCTTTCAGCAGATTACAAAATTATACTTTTAGAAGGAAAGGCCCTTCGCAACAAGTTTTCCAAGCCTTGTTCTCTTAACAGTTACTTCCTGCCTGTCTTTATCAATATATGTAAGAACTGGGGGTTCCAGGGCAATGAAGAATCCACCTCCTGCAAAAATCTTGTATGATTCGTCCGGCATCTGGGTAAGTTCCACAACCGCTTCCAGAATCCGCTGGCAATCAACGTCATTACAGGGTCCCTGGTGGGACTCAAGCCTTATGACCACATAATAGCCCTTGCCTGCGAATTCCCTCAATGAATTGTCCAGTATTACCCTACCTCTGCCAACAGGGATAGACGGATTCTTTTCCATATTTATCTGTTGAATTTTTCCTCGTAGGCTTTCATTGATTCCTGAATTTCCCTTACTGCCATCTCTTTTCCTTCCCAACCCAGCACTTCTGTCTTCTTGTTTTCAAGCAGCTTGTACGTCTGGAAGAAATTGACTATTTCATTAAGATAGTGCTCCGGGAGATCAGAGTAGTTGTGGACATGCTTGAACCTCGGTTCCCCTTTAGCTACCATTAGTATCTTGTTGTCCTTGTCTCCCTGGTCGATCATCTTCATCACCCCTACCGGCCTTGCCTCAAGAACTATTCCCGGATATGTGGGTTCACTTAGCAGGACCATAGCATCGAGGGGATCGCCATCTGAATAGAGTGTCCTGGGAACAGCCCCGTATTCAATGGGATAAGCAACTGATGAATGCAGTACCCTGTCCAGCACGACTCCAGGGAACTCCTTTGATATTTCAAACTTGTTCTTGCTTCCCTTGGGTGTTTCGATCACAACGTTCAATAGTTCTGGCGGCTCTGGACCCACTGGAAGAGCATGCCAGTAGCTGTTATTTTTCTCCATGGACTCAACATGTTTCTTTCATATATAAACAGATTTTTGGATAAATAGGGCAAATGAGTGACATTATTAATCATATTACCATTCATACAGGCATAATTACATGAAGAGATTTGTTGCTTACAGCCCTTTCAGAATAAGTTTCGGTGGTGGTGGAACTGATATTTCACCATTCTGCGACCAGCATGGCGGAGCAGTTATTAACACAACTATTGACCGCGGGGTTACGGTCAGTTATACACCTGACCCATACGATCTTGAAATTTCATCCCGGGATGTTTTGAAGAGTTTCCTCATAGGAAAGGGGAATGGAGTAAATGATGTCCTGAACAGGATGTCGCAATTATTCCAGGCCAGGGGCATATCAAAAGGGAGGCTTGTGATCAACAGCGGCGTTCCACCGGGATCGGGTCTTGGATCATCAAGTGCCCTTACCACAGCTATGCTTAAACTCATATACAGAATTCAGGAAGTTGAGAAAACCCCGTGGGAGATAGCTTCAGAGGCGTTCACGCTCGAGCATGAATATTTCAATATAACACTTGGCAAACAGGACCCTTTTGCTGTGAGCCTGGGCGACATAAAATACATGGAATTTAAAGCATCCGGTGAGACTTCCCACAGCCTCTCACACCATTCTGCCTTTGTTTCTGAACTTGAAAGCAGAACCTTGCTGGTGTACACTGGAAATACCCGGGAAAGCACGAACGTTCTTCAGGAACAGGTCGAGAAATCAAAGAAGGGGGAAGAGAACGTTGTTACCAGCCTCTTAAGAATGAGGGATCTGGCCACCGGCATGAAGGATGCTGTGGAAAAGGGAAATTTCCGAGACTTTACCAGTGCAATCAACAGCGGATGGCAATTGAAGAAGAAGCTTGGGGAAAAAGTCACAAACAAAAGGATAGACGAGCTTATACAGCATGCTCTGGAAAACGGAGGAGAAGCAGCTAAATTAATGGGCGGCGGCTCCGATGGATTCCTCCTTGTTATAAGCGGCAAAGATATGGTGGAATCGCTTCAAAAATCACTTATGGATTATTCTAGCTTTGTAGTTAGAGTCTCCTTCGATAAAATGGGAACAAGAGCCTTTGAGATGAAAGACTCACTTCAGGCTCTCTAAGTAACTCCTGATTATCCTATAAGTTAAACCCCAGACTAACCAGCCTTCATAATTCAATGCTGGAAACCCATTTTCCGGGTGTCTGGATTCCACATAATTCCGGAGGTCCACAATCTTGATATCTTCTACCTCCGGCCCCTTTCTGGCACGTGAAAAGCTATCTGTGTCTATTATCATTGGGTAGACCATCATCTCCGGCACCCTGAACGGGTGAAAGGGTTCCATCTTTCCCTTAATCTGGGACTCTGAAAACTCGAGGGAAACCTCCTCAAGGACTTCTCTCAGCAGACCTTGTTCAATGGTCTCATTGTTGTGGACATGCCCACCGGGAAAAGCAATATGGCCAGCCCATGGGTCGCCGTCGAACATCTTCCTCCTGATCAGTAGGGCTCTGTCCCCCTGGCGAATAATAGCAACAGCTGCTCTTCTTTCGTTTGACATTTATTTTATGCCTACAGGAGATGTATAAATTCAGAAACTTTCTGCCCTTCAGCAATGCCGAGTTTTTTTGCTTCCTCGGACACGCCCATGGCACTGCTGTTAAGAACTGAGTCCAGATCCTTTACTCCTGTGACCCTGACTGCACAGTCGCCAAGCTTGTTGGCTGCTTCCAGATTCAGATACCCGCACATTACGAAACCTTTCTTCCCCTTCACTATAACAAGGGGGGCACTTCCCATATCCATCCTCAGGTATTCATAGGTCAGACCGGAGATCTTAACCTGTTCAGAGGTGATCATAAATGGAGATATTGTGCTATAATATAGAAATTGGCAACTGAACCGCCGGTTGCCATATTTTATCTAAAATTAGGAAAAATTAAGCTTTTTGGAAACAATCAAAATTAGAAATGGTTATATAGAAGTTTATTTTTACTTGGTTGAGGAATTATGATTGGAGGCCAACCAATATTCATATTAAAAGAAGGTACTAAGAGAGAGTCTGGCAAAGATGCCATGAAGAACAACATTGAAGCAGCCAAGAGTATTGCCAACGCAGTCAGGTCCAGCCTCGGACCCAGAGGCATGGACAAGATGCTGGTTGACTCCCTTGGAGACATTGTGATCACCAATGATGGTGTGACAATCCTCAAGGAAATGGATGTGGAACACCCCACAGCAAAAATGATGGTGGAAGTATCCAAGACCCAGGATTCATTCGTAGGCGATGGAACAACAACTGCCGTCATAGTTGCTGGTGCACTCCTGCAGGAAGCAGAGAGTCTTATCAACCAGAATGTGCATCCCACTGTCATATCTGCAGGATACAGAATGGCAGCAGATGAAGCAAAGAAAATTCTTGATGGCGTAAAGCAGCCGGTTAAGTTCACCGACAAGGAACTTTTAATGAGAATGGCTGCCACATCACTCAGCAGCAAGAGCGCATCTTCAAGCAAGGAAAAACTCTCCGAGATATCTTACGAAGCCATAAGGGCAGTTGCAGAGAAGACAGAAAGCGGATACTCAGTAGATTTTGACAATATCCAGATAGTCAAGAAGCAGGGAGGGGATATCGACGAAACCCAGCTCATTTACGGTATCATAGTTGACAAGGAAAAGGTTCACCCTGGCATGCCGAACTACGTGAAAGGCGCAAAAATTGCCCTCTTGAACGCAGCACTAGAGATCAAGAAACCGGAATTTGACACAAACATCAGAATCGATGACCCATCAATGATCCAGAAATTCCTGAGCCAGGAAGAGACCGTGCTCAAGGAAATGGTCCAGAAGGTCAAGGAGAGCGGAGCAAACGTCCTCATCACCCAGAAGGGAATTGACGACCTCGCACAGCACTACCTTTCAAAGGAAGGCATATACGCTGTGAGAAGGGTCAAGAAGAGCGATGTTGAAAAACTATCAAAAGCAACCGGAGCTTCAATTGCTTCATCAGTGGACGAGCTTACAGCACAGGATCTCGGAAGCGCAGAAGAAGTCGAACAGGTAAAAATCGGCGACGATTACCTCACATTTGTAAGAGGATGCAAGAATCCAAAGGCAGTGAGCATACTGGTACGAGGCGGAACAGAACACGTTGTTGACGAAATTGACAGGTCAATCACCGATTCAACACATGTTGTTGCAGCAGCTGTCGAAGATGGAGGATACGTAACAGGCGGAGGTTCAACCGCTGCAGAAATATCCCTCAGACTGAGAGAATACGCCTCCAAAGTCGGAGGAAGGCAGCAGCTTGCAATCGAGAAGTTCGCCAATGCCCTTGAGGAAATCCCGAGAGCTCTTTCGGAAAACGCAGGCTTGGACGCAATAGACATTCTCATAAGAATCAGGAATGAACACGCCAAGGGAAACAAGACTGCTGGCGTGAACGTATACACCGGTGAAGTTGAGAAAATGGAGAAAATAGGCGTCATTGAACCAATCAGAGTTGGAAAACAGGCTATTGAAGCAGCAACTGAAGCAGCCGTAATGGTTCTCAGAATAGATGATGTAATAGCCACAAAAGGTTCAAGTGGACCGGGTGGCGGTGCTCCAGGCGGAATGCCTGGCGGCGAAGAGTAAAATTTTACCCGATACTGGAACTTATAGTTCCAACCAAATTTCTTATTTTTTTAAGGTGATCTTCTCCCAGTGCCATCCTGATTGCCCCATCTTCAGTCTCGAAACCCAGGGAGTGCAGGAATTCATTGCTTCTGCTTCCAATTAGGGTTCGTATCTTGAATTTGCTTCCATTTGACATTCTTGCCATTAAAGGCTCAATAAACTCCTCATCCACTGCTGCACCAAGATACCCGTCTCCAATTGTGGGGAAGGCAAATCCAGCCAAATCATCTCCACTTAATATTTCCAGCCCATTGCCGTCAGGCAGTGCGTGGAGATATTTTCCCTTGTTTTCGCCCGATATCTTCGACTCCAGCAAGATGTGTTTTTCTTCCAGCGATGAGATCTGCCTGAATTTATATCCTACATCATATGGTATATTCCATCCATCTTCAGGTGCCAGGAAGTTTTCGTACCTGCCAGTGATCCTGAATCCCAGAGATTTGTAGACCATTGCTCCAGCTTCGCTTGCTCTGAGAAGAACAGTTTTGCAGCCCTGTTCGCCCAGAGTCCTAATTGCATAGTCAGTTAACTTCCTGCCCAGTCCCTGCCTGCGGTACGCATCCTCTACACATATTGCCCCAATCCACCCG
>JBJKQJ010000143.1:0-6934 GCA_046705445.1 Thermoplasmataceae archaeon | reverse complement strand
ACAACAACAGTGTCCTTAACACAGGCGATAATATAGAAATGAAGAACGGCAGCTCACAGTATCTGAAATATCAGTTTGGACCCCTCTATAATAAGGAGACGTTCCTCGATGGTTCTAGTTCTACTGATTTAGGGCCTGATCCATCAAGTGGTTCAATTTACACACTTGTAGTTTCCTGGGGGGGTGTACCGGGGATGATCTACTCCAACCTAATGCAGGGATGGAATAAAACAATGCAGCTTCCCTACACAGTTTCACCGATGTCATACCTGGAAAAACCAACTTTCAATTTGCTATTTGGAGGAGAGTATTCAAATCTAACAATTTACAATATTTTTGTCAATAGCAGCATTGGAAATTTTTCCACACCTAAAATCGGTTCAACATTTACCTTCCATAAAGAAAAGATCTCACCGGGGTTCAATGGTGTGCCCATTAATTCTACAGGCTGGTTACCCATTGTGGATCAAAAGATTAACAGCATTCTCTATTTCGCAGATCTACCAAGTCCTGGACTTTATGTTTACAATAATTACAACAATTCTTCCAGGGAATTATTTTCGCTCCCAGCAGGATGTAATGAAACCACTGCTTTAAGTGGTAAAAATAACGCAGAATACCTATTTTCCAATGGGAGCAATAGCTTGCTGGCCCTGGTCAATCTCTCTGACCTATCCTACAATACACTTAAAATCGAAATGCAGTTTGATTCCGGCTCACACATATTTGAAACAAGCAACACTATTTTCGCTGTTGCCCAAAACGGTACTTCAGTCCAGGTCACCGACACAGGTGGGCAGTTGTCCAAAGTCTCAACCATTACAAGAAACCTTGGCACAATGGTTTCAAGCAACAATACGGGAAGTGAACTAACAATTTCGTT
Source organism: Thermoplasmataceae archaeon (assembly GCA_046705445.1). Classification (GTDB taxonomy): domain Archaea; phylum Thermoplasmatota; class Thermoplasmata; order Thermoplasmatales; family Thermoplasmataceae; genus JAJZOM01. The sequence continues at coordinate 6,051 of JBJKQJ010000143.1, read as the reverse complement.
TATAAATTGCACTGGAGATTACATTTCCAAGTATAAACTGTCTGGAAATGGAACATTTTCCATTGTTGCTCGAAATAAGTACAGCCTTTTCGATTCGCCAGCTTGTCTTTTGCCGGGAAATAATTCCCTTCCGGTTTCCACTGAGAAGATCAGCTCCATTACAGGCTTTTCTGAGACAATAGTAACAGGCGGAAACACTCCTGAACCTTTGATTTTCAACCGGAACTATTCTCTAATCAAGACCTCAGGATTCAATATTCCACTTTACAGTGGAAACATTACATACGTTGTTTCAGGAGGGCAAATTTACTCTACTAACATTGCAGTTCAACCAGGTTTTTTATACTTCTCGGAAAATTTGAGTTTTGCACTCGACATAACTCTGAATTCCGTATATCTTTATTTCAATGGGACAGTTCCATTTTCCGGGGATAACATATCGCTGGAAGTTAATGCAAAGTCAGTATTGACGGGGAATGTTTCTATCCCTTATTCTGTTGCGTCATCTCTAAGTTATTCCGTTCAGGCAGCGATTGGAAACCTCAGTCTCACGCCAGCTTCTGGATACCTCAATTTTTCCACTTTCCAACTAAACAATGGTACCTATACCCTTAACATGACTGCAGAAAATTTGGCTGGCTATTCCACTAACGTTGAAGAAAATGTGTCAATTGATAACTTTGTCCTCAACGTTTCCTTGACTCCGCCAGATAATTCAGTGATGTTGGAAAACTCAACTCTGTACATCAATGTCTCAGGTCTGTCCGGGCCTGTGACATCCGCTGTTCAATTTAGTGATATGCCATCTAGGAATTATTCCGGAAATTCCATTGTGACCACGACACCGCCTGAAGCAGGAAATTTCACGCTATACTTGAATATTACAGATGAATTTGGCATCACAAGGAATTACAAGTTCTCTTATGAAGTGGAAGCATTGAACAATAGCGGGTTTTCCTCAAACATTAAACCTGGTTCCTTTCTGCCAAACGGGGATTTGAATATTACCTGGACCAATGTAGAATTCCTCCAGAGTTACTTTGTAAGCATCAGGTCAAATACTTCCATCTTTTATGACAACACTACACATAATTACACCAATCAAGTGAGCCTTTCTTCCGGGTTTTATCACCTCTCTGTGCAGGCTCTTCTTCAGAATTCTTCTATTATTAACGTTGTTAATGAGGATTTTACAATACAGCTTTACAACCCTGCACTTAAGGTTACACATACACAGGGTAGATATTTTTCATTCTTTGGGGATTCCGGGAACAACACCTTAAATTTGACTGCCACTACAAACACCTCAGTTCAATTTCAACTTAAACTGATCCTGGATGCTCGCACAGTATTCCAGACTTCTATGACTGGTACCCAGTTCCTACTCAGGTTGAATGAAACTTACAGATTCCTCGAATCTAACGGTCTGTACTTGGCCAATTTAACAGCTATGGAAGAAAGCGGCAGAACTTCCTGGGATTCATTTAACTTTTCTGTGAACAATACTCTGCCAACTATACCAATTGGTTTTGAACAACTTTACACAAACGTTTCAGACCCCAATCTACAGCTTAAACCTGGAAACTTTGAGAGTATTTCTTATTTCTACAGCAATGGAACCTTCGGGGGAAACCTTACGTATTCTAACTCTTCCATTATAATTGCTGGCACAGTGACTGAAGTAATTTTGATGGCAACCGATATATGGGGAAACACCAATGAAACCAACTTAACAATTACCGATTCATCACTGAAGCCAGAAATAACGGTAAATGTCTCTTCTTTCAGGCTTATCTGGAACAACTCATTTCAATTATTTTACAACATAAGTGACCCTGTAAACATAAGCAGTGTGAAATTATTGTTGAACAATGCCACATTAAGTGTACTGAGTTCAAAAACCGGGGAAATCAGAATAAGATTGCCGGCAGACGGTAATTACTCGTTAGAGGTGACTGCCAGAGATGTTTGCGGAAACACTAACAGTACCTCTGTCGACAACATACTAAGCCTGTATTATCCGGAGATAGAAAAATTCCAGCCATCCATAAGCATGTTCATGGGGATAACGAAGTTGGTTCCTGATCGGAGCGGAAATGACCTGGAATCAGTAAACTATACCTGGATTATTGATGGCAATGCTGTGTCGCATCACAACAGTCTTCTCACCTTCCTGCTTCCTGGAGAACACAACATAACCCTGATGATTTCGTATCACTCCTCTTCCATGTATTCCATTCATCATGTGTACACATTTGGTTTCATCCCAGAATTGGCCTTGGGAGTTGCCTTGTCTGCAATTACTACTTACAGGAGATTTGGTGGAATGAATGATCGTGACCTTGCAGTTTCCCTGATAATGAAGAATAAAGGAAAGATGAGGTCTGAAATATATGCCCTTGCAAGAAAGAATAAAATCAGAGTCAAGACAGTGGAAGAATCAATTGTCGCCTTGTCTTCCTCAGGCATCATAAGGCTAATGCCTGATCCTGATGGGATAATCTATGTTATGCCTTCGAAAGAGGAATAAGGGAGTGCGTTAAGAACCAAAAAAGTGAGACCAATTTACCCATTAGGTCTGGAGTAGTCACTACTTTGGATAAAACCGAGAATGCATAAATTGTCAAATCCTTAATGTGAGATTCAAACCCAAATTTCCTTTGCTAGAAATGTTATTGGCATTATTGCGATTAGTTGTATCATGAAATTGCTTGAGATTGGAATCGTGAGGCATGAATTCTCTGACGACTATGTAAGGGATCATCCAAGGGAAATTGATGGAATCATAGAAATATTCCTGGAATTCTTTGGTGGAATAGCCGGTTTGAGAGAACAATCAAGCATCTTTGCAATCTCCATAATGCACAAACACCTGAATGAAAAATATCCACTGATTGTCAAACCAAGATTGCTTTTGAGAAAAGGATACAGGGAAGAGGATCTACCACAAATCGGGGTTTTTGCATCGGATTCACCGTCCCGTCCCAACCCTATTGGACTGACACTCCTCAGAATCAATAGGATAGAGGGGAACTGCCTATATGTATCAGGCCTTGATCTGTTCAACGGGACACCAGTTGTAGATATAAAACCTTATAGAGAGCGTTACCGGAGTGAGATAGAAACTTCGAATGGAGAAAAAGATGTTTGCCCTTGATTTCAGCTCGATGAACAATTGTCCAGAGCTTTACTCAGACCAGAGTAAAGGAATGAGACCGACAAGGTTTTTAAGAAAATTATGTATTCCGCAATGCCAGGGTATTCATGAAGAGAACACAATTATCAGCTGCAGTTGTACTAGTTTCTTTGCTCGCAGTTTCTTTCCTGCCATTTGCATCGTCGGCCACCAGCACCCCTAACCTCAATCTTCCACCACCTACACTTCCTGCAGTTACTTACTACATTAATGGCACTTCAAACCATTTCACTGTATCTACACCACAATGGCAACTTCTATTCTCCGGAGTGTTCGACAACCGTTCCATAGTATCCTATAACTGGTCTCAGAATGCCACCCAGGATCTTATTGTGTTTGATCTGTCCTATACCGGATTGAATCCCTTTGGTGTTCAGCTGATTAGCGCACTCTCTTTCATAGGATCCCCCACTGTAGCTAATTTCACGCTTGCACTGCACAGAATTGCTGGAGCGAACTCACTTGCGCAAAGCGGAGGTAAAACACTCACCAATATGGAGGCACTTAATTCAGGTGCATATCCCGGATTTTCATGGTCTCAGCCCCAGGTAAAATCCCTTTCTGCTGAGTACAGAGATGCTGGAATAATAGTCGGCCTGATCGCTATTACATTCATTCTCTACTTCGTTTTCAACAGAAAACGCTAATTTTGACATTTTGATGCTTTCGATATAAACCAATAATTTCATTTATTTAACCGGTTAATTGTAACCGAATAGGATAAACACAGATTGCTATGACACAGGTTAAGTTTCTCGCCGACAGTATGCTTGGCCGGCTTGCCAGATGGTTACGATTAATGGGTTATTATGTTGAGTATGCTAAATCCAATCTTGACGACATAGAGATTATCCGAAGATGTAAGCAGGATGAACTCTTTCTTCTGTCCAGGGACAAAGAGTTGTGTTCAAGATACAAACCTTCAATGTATATGGAATCTGATAGACATTTTGAGCAATTGAGGGCAGTGATTTCAAGGTTTCATCCTGACGAAACCCTTTACTTTACCATATGCCCCATTTGCAATGGTGTTGTTGAAAAGCAGAGTATATCATCTTGCTCAGAAAAACTGCCGGACAGCGTAAGGGAAAGATTTGATTATGTCTATATATGCCAAGTCTGTGGAAAAGTTTACTGGGAAGGTAGCCATTTTGAAGCTATACTTGGAACTATAAAGGACCTTGAGAATGATATATGAGGCTGCTTGAAAACGAAAAAGAACCCGAATTCACAACAATTCATGTCGACTCCGATGATGATCTCTGGTATCTTCGGAACATAATTTCTGCTGGCGACAGCGTAAAGATGTCTGTGATGAGAAGACTTGAGAAACAGCAGGACATGACGAGATCAAAGGAGGTCCCAAGGAAACCTGTGACTCTTACAATAACTGTTGAAAGTGTTGAGTTTCAGGAATTTTCAGCCATTTTAAGGGTTCTTGGCACAGTAACAGCTGGGTCTGAAGATGCACTAAATCAGCACCAGGCTTTTGCCATCTCTCCGGGGGAGACCTTCATGATCTTCAAGAGAAACTGGACGCTGCAACAGAAAGAATTATTGAATGAAGCCCTGGAAAACAAGTTTTCTGATAAGTTCTTCTTTGTTGCCCTGGATGATGAGGAAGCTTCTCTAATTGGGTTGAAAAGCTATGGTTTGCAGAATATTGGCAAAATAGATTCGCATAAGACAGGCAAGGATTATGCATCAGATTACTCGGAAGAAAAGTACCTGAAAGAAGTGTATGATAGTTTGAGAAGGATGCTGCCGGAAAATGCCAATGTGGTAGTTTTAGGTGCAGGATTTACCAGGGAAAAGTTCGTGAAGACAGCGAAAACCTCCCAATCAAAGTTTAATCTTGTTTCCTTCCCGACTACAAGATCTGATGAGGGGGCTGTCTGGGAATTTCTAAATTCTCCTGAGTCGGATACCATTCTTGAAAATTTCAGATTATCTGGCGACGCAAGACTTGTGGATGAATTCCTCACCAGACTCAAGACAACTGGTGAGGCTACATACGGATTTGAATCGGTGAGGAAAGCCTTGGAATCTGGTGCGGTCGATGTGCTGCTTCTCTCTGAAGAAAAATTCAGGACTGATGAGGGGAGGAGTCTATTACAACTGGCCGAAAACTTCGCGACGAGAGTCCATATTATGAGCTTATCAGGAGAAAAAGGGAATATTATCAAAAATTTTGGCGGATACTGTGCACTCCTGAGGTATCAGATCTGAGTTCTAGTTGAACGACCAAGCAACTTGTAAACTCCTCAGAAAATTAAATATAACAATGCGGGCTTAGGGTTTACTCTGCTCCGATGGTGTAGTCCGGCCAAGCATTTCGGCCTTTCGAGCCGACGACCCGGGTCCAAATCCCGGTCGGAGCATCAGATTAATTTTACTGCGTCCACTTGTAACATTTCCCATTGTTAATTCCGTTTTTCAAGGTCTGCATAAGATTACAAACGACGGGCTCAAATCTTACTTAATTTTTCCATCGCCTCAAAGGCCCTTGTGGCATCATTTTCATCAACAAGTATTATCATTTTACCTGGACCTATTGTTGTGAATTGTCTTATCACCACATCGTTCATCGAAAGTTCTGTCACCACTGTAGAAAGTATTCCAGGTGTTTTCTCTATTTCCAATGGCATATCAATAACTAATTCGGCCAAACCAGTCATTTTTCTGTTAATCTGAGAATCAGAAATGAATGATTCAAATCTAGCCAGATTCTTTGTATCTATAGTGACACTCACTGTATCCATATTCGTAACCAGCCTGAAAGTCTCCCCGGCTGCAGAATTTATTCCACTGGAAAATCTAAGAATTGCGTTCTGCAGTTCGTGGCTGTTTATAAG
>JBJKQJ010000142.1:0-3617 GCA_046705445.1 Thermoplasmataceae archaeon | reverse complement strand
CTGGCCTCTATGTATACATTCCTTGAGATTTTGAATTTTTCCAGGTTGTCCTTGGTAAACCTGAATTTGAGGTACTGAAGCGTTGATTCCAGCACTTCTGTGGATCTGCCTTCTTCCGGCGTCCCTTTAACTTCACTGCCATCGAATGTAATGTAAACAGAATTCTCTACTCCTGCAAGTTTTGGTATTTCCCTTACCATCTGCTTTTCATCCACGAATTCAATAAACATGGAGACACTGAGTTCATTATCCGTGGGCAACTGGTCACTGTAAACTCTGATAAGCCTTGAAATCTCGTCCCTGTCAGTTACGTTCTCGATGAAAACCATTTCATTTATCTGGTTTATAACAGTGTCCCTGGATTCGAAAAGAAAGCTGAAAGTCTTTGTAACGACACGCCTTTTCCTTTTCTCGGAAATGACCCTTTTTGTAATTTCTTCCCTCTTTGATTCATAAATATTGGGAGGAAGTATTTCCTCCTGGCTGATTGGTTCCATATAAATCAGCTTACTTGCTCAGTGCCGAGAGTGTGTCTTCATATTTCTTGGCGTGGGATTTCTCTGCCTTTGAAAGGATCTCAAACCAGTGAGCGATGTCCTCATAGTTTTCTTCCCTTGCAGTCTTTGCAAATCCAGGGTACATTTGTGTGTATTCGTAGGTTTCACCAGCAATTGCTGATTTTAGGTTCTGTTCTGTGGTGCCAATGGGTTCTCCGGTAACCGGATCTCCGACCTGGGCAATATATTTCATATGCCCGAATGCGTGTGCAGTTTCGCCGTCAGCAGTCGATCTGAATATAGAGGCAACTTCCTGATATCCCTCTTCATCGGCTTTCTGGGCAAAATAAAGGTATCTCCTGTTAGCCTGTGATTCACCCGCAAATCCCGCTTTGAGGTTTTCTAGTGTCTTGCTGTTCTTAAATTCCAATATATCACCACCTGAAAATCGTGCAGTGATATAAGTAGTTTATGAGAATTACTTCTAATTAATAATTATACAAATTTAGCAAATCTAGCAGACACCATGAAAACCGCAAATGATGCCGGGACTTCAGTTTCTCCCTGGCTCAGGTTGTATGATTCCCCTCCGAAGTCCATCCTGTAATCTCTGAGAACATTTATCCTGGCAGTTTCCTGGGAAAAAGAAGGAACTACGGCATCCACGAGAGGATCAAATGCTTTCAGTTCATCTATTTTTATGGGCTTGACCATAAGACCTGTCTTTCCATGCAGACTGTGCGGCAACCGAATAAGCCTGTGCACATCCGTTGTTACCGGCTCATCAATTTCACACTGGAATTCCCTCTTTACCTTCTCAAGCAGATATGCGATCACTTTTTCATCATTCTTGTCCATTATTCTGTATTTTACATGGCCTGGAATCGAAAATACTTCCTGTTTTTTCAGGTTTTCCGGAAGTTCTGTTGCTTTTCTCAGCCCTTTCAGGTACGCACCAAGTGTGTTTGCATTCCCGAAGATCCTGTGAAGGGTTTCCTGCTTTTCTTCATCGCTCAGCACATCTGAATAGAAATTGCATATTTTGGAATCCAGGGTCTTTTTCCATCCGCTCAACCTTGTCCGGGTATCCTGCATTGATCTTCTTAAATCGAAGGTGGAAAGTCCCTCACCACGGATGTAATTTGCAATTTCCCTCCTTGCATCAGAATTCATGGGATATACTCCATCCTCCACCACATGAACGTGATATCCTCTTCCACCTGAAAACAGCAGTTTCAGGTCAGTTTCCCCATATCCAAGGTCATCCATGAGGAATTTGAAAATTAACCGTTCGGTATGCTTCTTCACTTCCGCCAGTATTTCTGCATAAGTCATTTTGGCGGCGCCTTCAAGGTGGTCTGCATCCAGGTCAAAGATAAGTTCGGCCCCCTTCCATTCCTTCTCCTTCATGACCTTCTCCTCAGGCTTTCTGTAATAGGCCGAGGAGTAGTAAATGTGCCTCGGCGTATTCTTATAGACGAACCTTTCAAGCCCCTTCAGGTTATCGACCGCACGATGACGGATCATGGTTCCGAAGAATGGAATGAAACCAATCTCCCTTTCTGAAATTAGATCAACATCCCTTCCAGACCAGTTGCTGTAATAATTGTGGAAAAACCTCTTCAGTCTCAGTTCGGATTCGTCTGTGGGAAGCAATATCTAGCTATCACAGAATATATTAATAGTGTTTACCATAGGTGCGGGCGGATGATAAAGAAGGGGCTCGTGGCTATGATAATGGTGGGAATAATGGTTTCATCATCATTTCTGGTACTTGCAAGCGCTCAGGAGCCGGTAAGGATTTCACTGCCTGTTACTTCTTCCGCAAGCGTGGATGCTGTGGCTGGATCAGCCAACGAAACCCAGTATACACTGTACGTTCCATCTTCAGATTTTGCGAAATCTGTAATTTTGCAGGACCTTCAGAATAACGGCATCCATCCGCATGCCGGAGGGAACCTTTGGACTTTCTATACTCCTGCAATATATAGTAAAAATATCAATAATATCCTTCAGAACATTTCTCTCCAGTTTCACACCAGCTTCTTTTCAAGTTCAAATCAGAGTCTGGCTTACCCTGCATTGCAGCCTATGGGTACCTCCCAGACCAGTACCATCCCGTTCGCATACACTCCCGCCCTCATAGCAAGAGCCTACAACTTCACCTGGGCATTCAATCACGGAATCAATGGCATGGGGCAGACTATAGTCATCGTGGATGCTTACGGTGATCCAAATATAGCTTACGACATAAAGGCCTTCGACAGCGTGAATGGCTTACCTCCAATAAATCTCACAATAGATCACCCATACGGTACACCTGGCCAGTATAATGCGACCTGGGCCATGGAAACTGCAACAGATGTTGAGTGGGCACATGCTCTGGCTCCGGGTGCCAGGATTGTTCTACTAATTTCAACTTCAGCCTATACAAATAGCCTTCAGCAACTGGTAAGTTATGCTGTCCAGAACAGGACAGGCAATATATTCTCACTCAGCTGGGGGACACCTGAGAATCAGTTGACAGCAAATGCTGTTTCAACTTATTCTAAAATTTATAGTCAGGCTGCTTCAGAAGGAATAGATGTTTTCGCGGCTTCAGGGGATCAGGGGGCTTTTGCGGGAACCTCTTCATTGACAGTGAGCTACCCTTCTTCCGATCCCTGGGTTACTGGTGTTGGAGGAACCTCATTATACGTTCTAAACAACCAGTTCCATGAATATGGGTGGGGAGGGCTGAACAATGGGCAATCATATGGAAGCGGCGGAGGCTACAGCACTTACTTCAGAACTCCTTTCTGGCAATCTGCCAAAGGTTATAACTCCAATATGCGCGGAGTACCGGACGTCTCAATGGATGCCGATAAGTATACCGGCGTGTATGTCATTTCAAACGGCGGGCAGTACACTGTAGGCGGAACCAGTGTTTCAACCCCTATGTGGGCTGATGTAGCTGCTCTTCTCAGGCAGTATACGAATACTTCACTCCCCTCTATTAACCCGCTTATTTACCAGATTGCTCGAAGCAGTCTTTACAACAGTTCCTTCAACCAGATACTGACCGGGACCAATGGATATTACAACAACTCCCCGGGATGGAATGCGGTTACCGGCCTGGGT
>JBJKQJ010000141.1:0-4647 GCA_046705445.1 Thermoplasmataceae archaeon | reverse complement strand
TCGCCAATCTGAGCCCTTGCCTGCAGAACTGGAGGAATATCACCAACAGTTTTCACTTCCACTACAGTTTCAACACCTTCATTGCTGAATTTGCTTTTCCTTCTTCTGTTCTGTGCTTTTACTTTTGTCGGTTTTGATTTTCTTTGATTGCCTGCAAACAGTGCCATATTCTCACCCTAGAGATACGTTGTAGTATATCATTCCAGCATTATTCATGATGCTAAATACTTCCTGAGATGTTATCCCATTTGCTGTAATGGTTATTGCAGTTGCGGTTGATGTGCTCGGCACGAAATAATTCGACAGAGTGTAATTGCCTGAGGTAGCTGTTCCTTTAGCCTGGACCTGATCAATGGCAACGAATACCTGATAATACTTTGTGAGGTTTAGCACAAAACCGGAAATGTACATTTTTTCATTAAAGCCGGGAATGCTATAATTGTAAATTACCGAATAGTTGTCAGTTGTAGCATTTCTACTGTAAATATCTGAAGTCATAAAGTAATTTGATAGGTTGAGGCTGAACTGCTGGTTGTTATATGTGAGTGACTTTTCACTGGAAGTATAGTTCAATGTGAATGAAGTGCTGTTTGATTGCACATTTCCGAGCATTGTTTGTATGGAGTAGCTCCCATATGTCAGCGGCACCACTGTCTGCTGTCCTGAGCCTGTTCCCATGTTAAGGTTGCTCAAACGCATTGATGTTGAGTTGACATAATATCCCCAGTTCGTTGAACTTGACCAGTCCAGTATAAGCACATAAGGTTTCAGCACCTCTTTGTGTACTAAAGACTGCCCATTTATGCTTATGTTAAAGGTATCTGGAACATAAGCTGGATTGTTGTAGCTGAAACTGTAATTTCCAGTGGGAAGAGAATAATACACAAGACTGTAGTTGCTTGCCACCTGGCTGCTTGTGTTAACAATTGGAAGGAAGTAATTTCCTGTGCCAGAGAATCCACTAAGCGGTACAGAGGAGCCACTATAGGAAAGGGGATTAGATAGGTTGATCTGCAGATTATACAATGGCAGAGGATTCATATTGAAGGCCACTGGACCTGAAATCTGCGAAGTGTTCACGAATACGCCGCTACCGGTATAATCGATCATTTCAGGAACAAGAATGTAAGTTCCACCATAGGCAAGATCCAGAACCGAACCGCCTGTAGAGTTTGTGGTTCCATTTACTCTCAGGTAGAGCCCGTTCACTTTTATGAATATAGCATATGCCGTGCTTGTAATTCCCTTCCCACTGGTTGCATTGTTAAACTGCAGATCCAGGGTAACAGGAGTTGCGGAAGTTGTTGTCGGCGATTGGTTGGAATTATTCTGTTGCGTAGAATTAAACTGGGAAAGTATGTTTGTAGAGTTTACACCTGGAAGACCTGTACCACTGGAGGGACTCCACTGGCTGGAACCTGGGGAGATGCCGGTAGTCGGGGTCAACGAGAAATTGAGATTGTTGTAGCTTTTGTTGACATTCAATGGTTGACTGGTTGAATTAAATCCTGGTGAACTTATGTTCATCTGATAGTTGCCTCCTATCAGACTAAAATTGTAGTTGCCTGTGGAATTTACCTGAATTGTTTTGTAGACCTGGCCCTGGGGCCCGGTTATCTTAATTGTTGCGTTGGTGAGGCTGCCGTTGGTTATTTTGTTGAACAGTGAACCGTTTACATAATAAATGTTAGAAGATGGAGTTGTGACATATAATATCACATTATTCACAGAATATTGCAGGTTCTGGTCAAGCCATATGGTATTGAATTTCTGTGACAGGATCGTAAAGTTGTAAACACCGGTATAATTCATGTATATGCCATACTGAGCACTGGCGTCGCTCTGCATATCATAATAGAAATAGGTGCCGTTCACACTTGTATATACAGTAAATGGCTGGTTTGGAACCCACATCCCGGTCTGGTTGTTGTAAACTTTCCCGCTTATTGATGTGAGGAAATTGGAAGCATAATTGACTGCAGCAGAGTTATTGTTCATCCCATTGGGTCCCGGGGATTGGATGCCGGTTTTTCCAACATTCTGCTGGAAGGGGTTGAAGGAAGTCAGAGTGAAGTTCTGATTCGTAAGGTTGTGCGTTATTGTTATTGTGTTAGTCAGACTGGTATATCCGAGCCCATCAATCTGGATAGTATTGCTGTAATAAGCCACCGACAGGTTGTAGTACCCATTGGCAAATGTGGTGGCTGTCCCATTTTGCAGATAAGGAGAAATCACTGCTAAAGATGCTCCTGGTACCGGATTTCCAAGGAGATTGAACACAAAACCGCTCATATGGAGAATTGCCTGGTTGGTTGTGTTGAGGTTAATGTTGAAGGATGTTTGAGGAGTGCTGTTCACATTGACTTTAATTGGAGTGGGAACGGGAGAAAAGCCAGTCTTATGGTCAGCGATTACATACTTGTCATTTACCATATTGACAGAATATGCACCCGAAGAAGTGGAATATGAAGCATAAGTTCCCCAGAAACTCTGGAATGTCAAACCTACATCCGGAATATCGTTTCCGTGGGACTCTGTGAGTCCTGAGACTGAATATTTCTGCATTGGGGAGAGGTAAATATTCTGCGAAAGGCTCTTCATGCCGGGACCTATATACAAGTCATATAACCCTGTGGCAAACTGGAAAATCTTGAATGCGAACGTACCCTGCCCGGATGCTTTTATCTGAACCTGATAAAATCCCTGAGAATTGGTGGTAACAAAAGTGAACGCCTGCATAACGGCTATTCCCATGCGTTGATTTGCCAGAACCTGATTATGGTTGGACGCATTGTAAACATAACCCGACAAAGTGAGAGTGGTGTTTCCCGTTGGCGAAAAATTAGTCTGATTCATTCCTAGACCGGGGATGTTAAAGGTCTGGTTATTGAAAATCTGCAAGTTGGGTGGTTTAATGTTTTTTGGGGTATTTGGCGGAATAATCTTGATTGTGGCTGGATTGGCAGGGTATGAAACATGAAATATGAAGAATACGCTAGAGATAACTAGCATTCCAACTACTAAAAAAGCTACGCTTTTCGGTGACACCAAAGTAATTGAGTCAATTGTATTATTTATTTGTTTCCTATGTGGATAAAAGGTTTGCCCTACAAAATATCCTTTTTAATTTCTTACCTTTACGGCAGTGCCTTTCCTCAAATCAATCATGGCAGAATAGGGCATTTTAGCTATTCCGACACCTTTCAGGTTCATCTTGTGGTGCAGAACAATCTCGTCCTCCTGCCTTATGTCGTGGGTTGTCCCAATGACACCTACAGCATAGATGTTTGCAGTTGGTTTGAAATCATCTATTTCTACCAGGTATTTTCCGTTTTCAAGAAACCATTGAGCGGAGTTTTTGTTTATTGTGAATTTCCCCAGATGATCATTGTATACCAGAACAGGTTTTCCGTCTTTTACCACCATATCGGTGTTATAATTCTTGATTATCCTGCTGCCTTCCAGATATGGCGCAATCCAGCTGCCAAACTGATATTCAGCTATTTTGACAAAGGATTCCAGCTTATGATTGACTTTTCTCCCCGCAGAAACAGTTTCTTTCACTGCTTTTACAATGGCCTCCCTTAGATTACTGAGAGAATCGCCATGATCTCGCCATTCAATCCGTGTGGTCTTATCTGGCAGAACTTCCATGATGAAGTCTAGGTCTTCTTTCACAAAGGTAAAAACCTGGTCATACTCATTTCTGGAGAAGTAAGCTTTCAGCATACCGTTGATCATTACCTTTTCATCTTCATACCACTCTCCAATTACGGGGATGTTGTATGAATTGGCCGGGTAAGTGTTTTCAAGTTCCCTGGGAACCAGCCCCACAGGAGATGTTACGATTATTTCATGGACAGAGTTTCTGAGCCCTGAAAGTGCTTCCAGGATCTGTTTGTGCGATTTGGATGTTGAATAAGGTTTTCTGGCTGAACAAGGTATTAAAAGTGCAATCTTCTTGTAATCCGGCTTGGTGTATTCATGAGAAACATACTTTCTGTACCTTGTCAGGTCGGGTCTTCTGAGGGACTCCAGAGAATTTGCCTTAATATAATCCGTCCTTCTGGGGAAAACGGACTCCGATTCTCCTGTTTCATCGTTGTCCAGGAGCCTGAGAAGTTCCATAGCCTTGGACGAAATCTGGTACTTTTCAACTATTTCTCTGAGTGTCCCATTCCTGATGGATTTTCCAATGACCTCGAACAGTTGCTCTATAAACTTCATATTTTGTCCATAGGTGCTGCTTTCCGATATGGACCTCCCAAATATTGTGTATTCAACATTTCTGGAAGATTCCATTCTGATTGTGCTGTCGTCGAACAGTGATACCCCAGCGTAAACCAGTATGGGAATGAGGTAAGGATCTGATACTCCCTGAAGGTAAATTAGCTTTTTATAGCCGATCTTCTCTCTAATGTCCTTTAACTTTTCCATCAGCTTTCTTGGTCTTTGAATCAGTTCAGCCCCGTCCGGAACAATGATAACATCCTCCGAAGCCAACATGGGAACTGTCTGCTCCAGAGTTTTCCCTTTCATTTCACTTGCAATGGACTCTGAAGCAACCTGTCCGAGTATTACCATGGCGGCTGAAACTTTACTGATATGGTCCTTGTTTCCTGAATTAAGCATTCCTGGGTATTTGAA
>JBJKQJ010000140.1:0-6593 GCA_046705445.1 Thermoplasmataceae archaeon | reverse complement strand
AATATGCTCTGACATTATTGTCTTCCTTTCCTTGGGATCAAGAAGATACCACTCAGGATGTTTGGTCATAGGATAAGCAACAAAATATCTCTTAGGGGGGAAGTTGAGAGAATCTCCCAGAGCCTGTCCCTGTTTGAGGTAAGGAGAATGCTCGTACAGGCTGAACATGCTGAAATCCGGATACCCAAGGCCGCCTACGGTTCGGTTCAAATTTTCCCTGAATGCAGCGAGGTCACCTGGATTCTCTGATGAAGTCCAGATTATGAGGTCACAATCATGCCTTATGGAGCGGTAGGTCCTAAGGTGGACCATCTTCTTCCGGTATTCTGAAAAGAATTCATTCAATCTCTCGAAGACACCATTTTCTTCGTCTAGAGGCAAATTCCAGAATTCGGGGGTGAATTTGTAAGCAAGAATTGATATGTAAATGCCGGAGCTCAATTTATTCCCGCTGGACAATTCTATTTTGGTAATTATTGGTTTCCATTTCCATTCCGTTTTAACCCCATATTTATGCAGGCAATTGAAGGTGGATGAAATTTTCTTCGGTTAGTGGGCACTGTTATTCAGTGACACGGAGAAATGGCTACTCCGCGGAAAATTTTTATAACAATATAATCATGATTATTTATGGATAATGAGAATTTGTTCAATTCACTGAATGCTGTGGAGTATTATGTAGGTTCAGCAAAACAGTGGGCTTATTATCACCAACATGCACTTGGTTTTGACCTTAAAGCCTATTCTGGACCGGAAACAGGTGTAAGGGACAGAGTCTCATACCTCATGCAGCAAGGCAATGTTAGATTAATTTTTACAAGTTTTCTCAACTATGATTCCCCTGTGGCAGACCATGTGAGACTTCACGGGGATGGTGTAAAAGACGTCTCAATGAAAGTTGACAACCTTGGGGACACCCTTGATTTTGTCAAGAAAAGGGATGTTGTAAAAGTTAAAAATGAGAAGAAGGCGCAGACAGGCTCAGGTACAATTAGAACAGCTGAACTCACTACCTATGGTGAAACAGTTCACACACTTACTGATTACAGTGAGGCTGGCGGCGATATTCCCCAGGGCTTCGAAGAAATGAATCTCAGGGGCAACTCTGTTGGCCTGAAGAAGATAGATCATGTAGTTGGAAATGTCGAAGACCGCATGATGGACGCCTGGGTCAACTATTACATCAAGGGCCTGGGGTTTGACCAGCTTATCAGTTTTGATGACAAAGACATCAGCACTGACTATTCCTCTCTCAGGTCCAAGGTAGTTCAGTACGGCGACAGGAAGATCATATTCCCTATTAATGAACCAGCCCTCGGGCTCAAAAAATCACAGATCCAGGAATATCTTGACTATTATAATTCGCCTGGTGTGCAGCACATTGCCATTGAAACAGACAATATAGTCAAAACGGTCTCCGAGATGCAGAAGAGGGGAGTCGAATTTCTCTATACTCCACCTAGCTACTATGAGACGCTTCCTGACAGGGTCGGGAAGATCGACGAAAAACTGGATGAGCTTCAAAAACTCAATATTCTGGTAGACAGGGATGATGACGGTTACCTACTGCAGATATTCACCAAGCCAACAGGAGACAGGCCGACCTTTTTCTACGAGGTCATACAGAGGAAAGGTGCAACATCATTTGGCAAAGGGAATTTCCGGGAACTTTTTAAGTCAATTGAAATGGAACAGGAGAGAAGAGGTAACCTCTAAATATGAAACTGGCTCACATAGTCACGGACGAAGGCCCGAGTATGTCCGTATTTCATGAAGGGGCATACTTTGACCTGAACGAGATTACAGGGGTTGATCTGGAAGGCTCTGGGAACTCTTTCTACTTTCTCATGGAGAAAAATCTGCAGAAAATACGAGACTTCCTTAAAGACGGTCGTCAGAATTCGCTGCTAGAACTATCTCCAAAATCTTTTCAAGTGCCGGTCCCCTATCTTAACCAAATCAGGGACTTCTATGCATTTGAAGAACATGTCAGGAATGCAAGAAGGAAAAGGAATCTTGAAGTTCCACCGGAATGGTACGAATTCCCCGCATATTATTACAGCGGGAATTCATCGCTTTACGCCAGTGATTCTGAAATAAAGAGGCCATCATTCACCTCGGAACTGGACTTTGAGGTGGAGCTTGCTGCTATCATCGGCAGGGAAGGAAGAAACATTGCCAAAGGAGAAGCCCTGGATTACGTATTCGGCTTCACGCTCGTGAACGACTGGAGTGCACGGGATCAGCAGAGAAAGGAAATGGCCATCGGGCTTGGACCTTCGAAGAGCAAGGATTTTGCAACGTCTTTCGGTCGGCTTGTTGTGACAGCCGATGAAATGATAGGATTGATGGACCAGAGTTTCAAGATCAATAGTGAAATAAGTGTCCAGGTTAATGGCAGGGAGATAACCAGAAACAATCTCAACACAATGCACTGGACTTTTCAGGATCTCATCTCCTGGGCTTCAACCGAAACCACCCTCAAACCGGGAGATATAATAATGAGCGGAACAGTGGGAAATGGGTGCATTCTTGAACTTGGAACAGAGACGCAGAAATGGCTGGAACCTGGTGACATGGTCAAGTTTAATTCGGAAGTATTGGGAGAACTGAATTCAAAAATAACCTGAGGTGAAATATTGTCGTTTTATGTGAAACAGGGTGAATTACCGGAGAGCAGGCACACTTTTCAGAATAAGGAAAGGATTCTCAAGGAGGAACTGTTTGGGGAAGAGAGTTTTGATGGTCCATACTCGCTCTTATATCACGAAAGGGAACCCACACGGGTAAAATCAATCAAGAGGGAATCAAGGTCTTCTCTTGAGGCCGGTTCGGAAGATGAGTTAAGGCACCGGCACATTAGAGGTTTCGAACTTGGGAAAGACGGAGACATCATCCGAGGAAGAAAGTATCTTCTCTTCAATGACAGTGTTTACATTGGAATATCCAAGCCTGAGTCTCCCATGGGCTTGCTCTACAGGAACGCATTCATGGAACAGGTGTTCTATGTCCAGAAAGGGAAAGGGAAACTCCTTTCATCATTCGGGGAGCTTGAATTTGAGCAAGGCGATTATCTTTACATTCCCAAGGGGACCACTTACAGAATGGACTATACTGCCGGATCTGAGTTCTTCTTTGTGGAATCCAGGGAAAGGGTTGGCATACCTGCAAGATACCTGAATATATACGGCCAGATAAAGGAAGGTTCTCCGTACTATACCCGGGATATCAGGTACCCTAAATTGTCTAAAATCAACAATGATGCAGGTGAATTTCAGGTGTTGGTCGATTTCCAAGATTATTATCTTGCAGAAACCAGGGATCAGCACCCCTTTGATGTCGTCGGCTGGGACGGATACCTTTATCCTTGGGCAATTAACACTTCACTTATGGCACCTATAGTAGGCAGACTGCACCAACCTCCACCGGTGCATGAGACATTCAGCAGCAAGGGTTTCATGCTTGGTACTTTCCTTCCCAGGAAATATGATTTCCATCCAAGAGCTATTCCAATATCCTACTACCACAGCAACATAGATACAGATGAGGTCCTCTTTTACTCCTCTGGAAACTTCATGAGCCGGAAGGGCATATCAGAAGGGTCCCTCACTTTGCATGTGAGAGGGCTTATCCATGGCCCTCAACCCGGGGCGGTAGAAAATGCCATCGGAAAAGAAGGCACGGATGAAATAGCCGTCATGGTGGAGGCATATTCTCCCCTTAAACTCACTAAAACTGCCCAAGATATTGAAGACAAAAGTTATATGTCATCGTGGTACAAGTGATATTCAACTACCTGCCAACTGAACGAGTTTATCATGGAACGGCTTCAATAAAGGATCTACCAAGACTTCTCAAGGAGCAGAAAGCACAGAAGGCCCTTGTAATTACTGGCAAATCTGTTTCCAAAACGCGTTTCTACAAGGACTTCATAGACCATTTTCCCATAGCCTATTCTGAATTCAGGGAAATATCGCAGCATTCTCCAATGGAAGAAATCGAGCACGCGACCGAAATGTTCAGGAACCATAAGTGCGACGTTATAATCTCAATAGGAGGAGGGAGTGTAAATGACGCTGCAAAGGTCGTACGGTATTATTACGATCTCAACGTAAAACACATAGCAATACCCACCACCCTCTCTGCTGCAGAATTTTCACATATTGCGGGGTATACAATTGGGGGAGAAAAGACTGGGATAAGGGATAAGGCAATAACTCCTTCCTATGTTTTTCTCGACCCAAAGGCCACACTTGAGACTCCGGCTGACCTCTGGCACTCCACAGGCATAAGGGCACTGGATCACGCCATAGAAACTGTGGTATCAAATCCTGGCAGTGAAGTTGCAAGGCATTTCAGTACGCTTGCCATAAAGAAGCTCTTCAACAACCTGAGGTATGACAGTATCGAGTCCAGATATGAATGCCTGCTGGCAGCCTGGTATTCATATTTTCAGGTTTATGACGCTCCAATGGGGCTGAGTCACAATATAGGGAAAGTAATCGGCGCCAAGTGGGAAATCCCTCACGGCATCACCAGTTGCATTACCCTTCCAGAGATTATGAAAATGTACGCCAAGGAATATTCAGAGATTCTGGGGCCTCTTTCATCAGATCTCGGTTTCAGTTTTGGAGACCAGCATGAGGCTGCATGGAGGCTTGCCAAGTACGTTGAGAGTTTTATCCATTCAATGGGGCTGGGCAAGAGGCTGACGGATTACGGCATTTCCGAAACAGATATTGATTTCATACTTGGAAAGTTGAAGGGTGACCCGAATAAAATAAGGTCACTGCTTGCCAGCATGTTCTGAAATCAGAGAAATAGTTCTCTAAGTCCTGTTTTGGGATTATCCTGCCTTGTTGCCTTTATCTTTTCGAATTTTCTGATCCTTACCTCTAGCAGGGGATCTGCCACTCCTCCAAAGAGGTGGCCTCCAACAACCTGGTGATTCTGGCCGGCACAGGAGCTGTGTATGTGGAATCTCGGCTCATTCTCGGCTATGCTGCCATGAAATGAAACAACTTCGAGGGCCTGGTCAAAAGTTTCTTTCTCATATTCTTTTCCATTGAAGTAACCCACCTGAAGTTTCCTGATCATACCTATCCCCCAGATTATTTCCCCAGAAGCCACAGCTTTGTCTTTTATGACATCGCCAAGGGTCTGAAGCACATCCTCTCCCCTTTCCAGCTTTACAAAAATTTCCTTCCCGTCTGTCTGAATCTGCATGAAATGCCATGCGTGATTTGGAAATAATAGTTTAGATATTCATGGTGTTGTGTTTGTCAAGTAGCTCCCATCTCCCGTTGGACATCCGGAGGGAAATGATGGCACAGTTCCTGAAATGCATACCATTGGGTTGTAGTATGCCTATTGCATTGTTATAGAAACTCCTAAGGACCCCACCATGTGAAACAATGAGAACTCTTTTTCCTGCGTATTTTTCATAAATATCATTCAGGGCCCACATCACCCTGCGTGCGAACTGGTCATAAGGTTCTGCACCCGGCACCTTGTCAAGTTCCGTACTTGTCATGGTCATGGATATGCCGTATTTATCAAGAATTTCTGAAGTTGTCAACCCTTCGACTGCCCCGCATGCCCTTTCCCTTAGTTCCGGATTAATAATGAACCTGGCATTCTTTGCGTATTGTGCAGCTATTTTTCCGGTTTCCACCGCTCTGGAAAGATTGCTGGTTATTACAAAATGCGGGTCTATTTCCCTAACTATAAGTGATGCTTCCCTTGCCTGTTCCCTGCCAGTCTTGTTCAGGGGGATATCCTGGGATCCCTGCCATATATGGTTCCTGTTGGTGTCAGTTTCCCCATGTCGCATAAGAAAGAAGTTTGAGGCTGAAGTGTTCACAAATGGGTAAAATAAGAATGTTATTAATTACTTATCTAAGGAAGTTCATCTAGTGGAAAGACCCAGCCAGAATCTTTCTTCCAGATCAAGTATGCCGTTAGCCCCCCTCATGAATTTCTCTCTTGCAACCGGATCATTTGCATGAGTGCCAAGAACATTTTCCATTGCCTCCTCATGATGTTCTTCCAGTTCCCTGTGGAAGGTGAAATACTTGATGTCAATCTTTTCATACTTGGGGTGTTCCTTAACCCAGATCTTCATTCCTGAAAGGATCTTGTCCCACATTGGTATTGCCATGTTCTCCAGCCCAAATTCAGCTCCGAGAGCCTCAAAATGATCTCCGCCGAAATAATTTCTCATTCCGTCCAGCCAGGCCTTTGTAGTGGGAAGCTGTTCCCTCTTCACGAGGTCAGCAGGTTCGATACCGATGCTTCTCAGGTACATACGGTACAACAGCTCATGCCTGTGGTGCGGATTCTCATCACCAAGCTCAGAAACCAGAATAGTGGTAAGATTGGCAGCATCATTCTCGTCCGGTGTATTCACCAGTAAAACAGAGAGGATTGAAACCCACTCCCTAGTAAAGTGATAAAACTCAATGGAGAACCGTTTAAATTCTACCTCATTAATATATATTAATGAGGAAGAATTTAAACGGTTCTCCATTGAGTTTTATGACTTTACTAGGGAGTGGGTTTCAATCATCTCTGTTTTTGTGGTGTATAAACGG
>JBJKQJ010000139.1:0-5825 GCA_046705445.1 Thermoplasmataceae archaeon | reverse complement strand
AATGTGAGGAGGAATACTGTTACTGCCGTCTACCTTGATGGGGTGAAAGTGCAGGATCTAATCAGAACAGCGCTTGACAGCGGTGTAGAGCTTGCAGCAGGAGTTCACGAGCAGATCAAGGACAGATACTTCAGGGTAGGGCATATGGGGTGGATCGAGCCGACCCACATAATTACCACTCTTACAACCATTGAAAACAGCGTTTCCAAGCTTGGAGGAAAGGTCAACAAGGGATCTGCTGCTAAGGTTAAGGAAATCTTTGAAAAAGCAGGGACTGGACTTTAAATTCCCCTTTTTGTTCCTGTTAAACGCTGATGCAGGCATATCCCTGAATGAATCGACCAATTTTCTCAGGATATGGGACCAAATATTGTGGCTTCTGAAAATGGGTTTTATATTTTTCAGATTGTCACTTTTCCGCAAAGTTATTTTAAGAGCATGGGAATTAAACCTGATCTCTTGAACGGCGCTATCTACGAAAGAGAACTTATTCACATATTCTCCGGGGAACAGAAGGTTCTGACCACATACTCAAAGAAGCTGGATGAAGATGGAAGAAAAGCTGCACTGTCCATGCTTGAAAAACCATTCTTTGTAACAAGATCTGCAGGTTCTCTGGGTGCTGACCTCATAGCAATGCGCCATGATTTCTCCGTTATTGTTGAAGTAAAGTCCTCAATTAAGGACAAACTGATGTTCACAGAAGCTTCAGGCAGAATGCAGGACCAGGCCCTCAGGCTCAGGGACATGTGTGAAAGGGCAGGGCTATTTGTCCTGTATGCTTACAGGATGAAGGGTGTGCCAGGCGATCCATGGCGGGTCTTTGCAATCCCGGGAGAAGTTGTGGGAAGGCTCAGGGGAATCTATTCAAGGCTGCCTAAGGTTGGAGAGACCAGAAACGGTAATTTTATACTAAAATGGGAAGAGGGGATGCCCCTCTCAAGACTCATTGAATATATGAACCAGGAAGTCTAGAAAGAAGCTTTCAAGGCTTTTTCAATAGCTTCCAGCCCCATATCTGCCTGTTCCATAGTCAGGTTCAGGGGAGGGATGAACCTTATTGCACTGAGGCCGGTAGGAAGGCTTAACAGGCCGTTTTCAAAAGCTTTCTTCTCAAAGGTGTCCCTTAGCTTGGAATCCGGTTCCCTTGTCCTGCGGTCTTTGACGAAGTCTATGGCCAGCATCATGCCTTTCCCCCGTACATCGCCGATGGCGTCATATTTTTCCATAAATTCTTCAAGCCTTTCCTTGATGTATGTTCCCACTTCAGTTGCATTCTTGAGAAGATTCTCCTTCTTTATCACTTCAATGGTGGCAACACAAGCAACACTGGCCAGGGGATTGCCTCCAAAGGTGTTTGAATGTAGTCCAGATTCAGGGAAATTGTAGGCGTCCTTGATTACCACGGCACCCATTGGGATTCCCGAGGCAATGGACTTCGCCAGTGACATGATCTCGGGTTCCACACCAAAATGTTCCGACCCGAAGAATTTTCCAGTCCTGCCGAAACCCGTCTGCACTTCGTCCATAATTACTACTGCATCGTGGTCGTCTGCCAGCTTTCTCAACCTCTTGTGGAAATTTTTAGGCGGAACTATGTAGCCTCCTTCCCCCTGTATGGGCTCCACAACGAAACCTGCAAGGTTGTCAGGATGAACGAAAGTCTTGAGCATATAATTCTCAATGAACTCCAATGTACGGTTTTCAAGTTCCTCGGGTTCCTCGTAGCCATCTATGCCGAAAGGGTTCCTGAATGGATTTGGGAAAATTGCATGTTCAACTCCGGGCATTGTGGGAAAGAATCCCTTTCTCTGGAGTGCTTTGGAAGCAGTAAGTGAAAGAGCCCCCTGAGTTCTACCGTGAAAACCTCCGATGAATGCGATGAACTGTTGCTTCTTCTTGGCAATTTTGGCTATCTTTATTGCCGCTTCGTTGGATTCCGTTCCGCTGTTTGTGAAGAATACTTTCTTATTGAAGGATCCGGGTGTGTTTTCTACCAGTGCGCGGGCCGCGTCGACCTGCTCCCTGTAATAATAATCTGTGCCCGCAAAGTGCCATAATCTGTGAAGCTGTTCCTCAACCTTTTCCAGCACATGCGGATGTATGTGGCCAACGTTCAGGACACTGATTCCAGTGGAGAAATCCAGGAATACGTTCCCATCCACATCCTTTACAAAGGCACCCTTTGCGTAATCCGCAACTACAGGCAATGATTTTGTACTTTTGGCCAGGTACTTCGTATCCTCTTCAACGACTTTCCTGGCCTTGGATCCGGGTGGTGGAACAGTAATGGAAATCCTGTTCAGTTTTTCCTCCTTGGTAGTGTCTTTCATCATAGGCATCAGTAACTTATATTGGGCAATATTATATATTTTATCAAATGAAAAACGGATGACTTATATGAATTTCGTATTCATAATAAAAGGATCACACCGTAACATGATTTTTTAATGTGGGTTAAATTTCACCAACGATGGCAGTTGAAGAAGAACTCAGTGAAATGATTGAATTCTGCAGAGACGAACTCACTGATCTTGAGTTCTACCGGCGCCTTTCTGCAAAGGTGCGGGACGAAGAACTGAAGAAGAGTCTCCTTCGGCTGTCCGATGTTGAGAAAGATCATTCAAACTTCTGGAAGAAGTATCTAACTGAAAAGGGAGTTAATGTTTCCAAGCTTAAGGCCAAGAGGCTGAAGGTTTCTTTCATGCTTTTCCTTCACAGTATCCTTGGAACCGGGCTTACAGTTAAACTTCTGGAATACGGGGAGGTTGAGACTGTTGCCAAGTACAGGGAGTATGCTTCACGTTCCAGCAAAGACGAGAATTTCAGAAAAGGCCTGGAGAAGATCATTGATGAGGAAATAGAGCATGAAGATGTTTTCAGCTATACACTGGACCAGAACAGGGAAAGGATTGAGAGAAACAGGGACATCATTTATGGAATAAGTGACGGTCTGGTTGAAGTGCTGGCAGCAATTGCCGGTCTGACGGCTATCCTGACAAATCATCTGGATGTGGCTCTCGGCGGCCTCATTGTAGGGGTGAGTGGCGCCATGAGCATGAGTGTAGGCGCATATCTGGCAAAGAATTCCGAGACCCAGTACAAGATCACAAGACTTCGCAGGGAGGCAATACTGAAAAATCACGCACATGACAAGGAAAAAGTGGAATTGTACCGGGGAGAATCCAGAAGGTCTGCAATCAATGTGGGTGCATTCTATATTTTTGGAGCGCTTATTCCAATCCTTCCATTCCTGTTCCTTGGAAGGGATGTTGCACTGATCCTTGCTGTGATCCTCGTTGCTGTGACTCAGGGGCTCTCCAATTCCATCATTGCCATAACAATGAACATGAAAGTCTTCAGGGAGTCTGTTAAAGCTGCCGGGCTTGCCCTGCTTGCAGCTTTGGCCTCATATCTGGTGGGACAGGTATTTCACATGATTCTGCATGTGTCGCTGGTGTGATGCATCTTGCCTGTATATCTAATGAAGGAGGTCTCAGATGCCTGAAGGTTCAGTATCCATAAAGGGTCTTTACAAGAACTATGGGGACACGCACGCCCTTAATGGAGTGGAACTGGAAATTTCTCCCGGAGAGGTTTTTGGAATACTGGGACCCAATGGCTCTGGCAAGACGACCCTGCTGAGGATTATTTGTTCAATACTGGAGCCAACTGCCGGGTATGTCAGGGTCGACGGCGTCAATGCAATTGAAGATCCAATTGCTGTAAAATCTATTGTAGGGTATGTCCCCGAAACGCCTACACTTTATGAATCACTCACTCCCATTGAATTTCTGAGTTTCATTGGTTCAATAAGAAAAATAGACCCAACTATACTGGAGGACAGAATAAGACGGTTCTCAGAAGCATTTGAAATAAGGGACAAACTGGACAACTTTATTGGCTCCCTTTCCTTTGGAACAAAGCAGAAGGTCGCCATTATTGCAGCTCTGATACATGACCCTAAAATTATCGTGCTGGACGAGGGAATGAATGGCCTCGATCCCAGATCTGCCAGAATTCTCAAGAATCTTTTAACTGATTATGCCATGGCAGGGAGAACCGTTATTTTCTCCACCCACGTCCTGGAAGTTGCACAGAATGTATGCAACAGGCTCGCCATAATATACAAGGGAAAAATTGTTGATACTGGCACACTGGAAGAGATGAGGTCAAGATCAGGTTCATCTGAATCCAATCTTGAAGACATTTTCCTCAATATGACTGGGGACAGTGACCTGGGTCCTGTCATAGATTCGCTGAAAGAGACGATGAACAGATGAAGAATGTTATGTGGGAAATGAGCAAGAGGCTGGTTGTGGAACAGCGTTACCTTGCCCTCAAGGACTCACAGAAATTCCAGCAGAGAATGGGTTCGTCAACAAAACAGGGAGGCCAGTATATTCAGCGGATCATAATTTCCACATACATTTTCACATCAATAATGATGGGACTTTTTTCCACTTTTCTTGTAGATGCAAACTATGGTATCAGCAACCCGCTTGAACACCTTCAGTCTATTTCATTGATAATTTACTCTTACATTTTCCTATTCAGCCTTTACAGCGTCGTGATGTTCATCAACATCATCAGGAATTACAGGCTCTTCGAGCCTTTGAGGCCTCTTCCCAGCAACATGGGACACCTTATTCTTCCCCTTTCCTGGTTTGTATACAACGGATCAAGCAGCCTTTTCGTAGTTATCCCACTTATCACTCAGTATGCCCTTGTCACCGGGAATTACCTCTCTATACCACTGGGTGTGGTCTGGGCCTTCATCGTAATGGCAATGGGATATCTCAGCGGCGTGGTCACTGTCTCTTTTCTTTCGGGAAAAAACACCGCTGGAAGAAAAGGAAAACTGGGGGCATTCTCCAATATTACCAGGCTGCTTGGGCTTATTTTCGTGTTTATACTCTTTGAAGTTGCCCTTCAGGAACCAGGCAGCCTGCCACAGTTCCCGGCAATATTCTCACACCTTTACCTGATGCTTGTCCCGCTTCTCAATGTTTCATACATAACATTCCCTGTTTTCACTAATATCCGCCTTGTGTTTATTGGTACTGGAATCACGCTTATTTATGCCGCAGTTTTCCTTTTCCTTTTTTTCAGGTTCAACAGCAGAATATTCATGCGCATATCTGAGCAGGATGTCCACTCCCAGTCCCAGGCACACCAGAGCGAGAGCAAGGTAATAGTCAGGGGATTCTACCGAAACGCCTTTTCAAAGGACATCAGGAACATATTCAGGAAACCGCAGAACGCAACAATGGTACTTATTCCAATAATATTCGTAACACCTACCCTGTTTCAGATTTTCTTCTATTCTTCTTCGGTTTCCTTCGGGACCATTTCCATATACTTTTCTCTCTTGTCAATAGTGATAGTTTCAGCCTCGTTCTACTCAATCGCCCTGATCATTTCTGAAGGGAACGGAATAAGTGTTCTGCAGGCACTTCCTGTCAAGTTAAGGGACATAATCTATTCAAAGAACTATGTGGGTGCCATAATCTTCACTGTAATCGTTACCCCCATAGCGATCCTGTTTCTATTCAAGGAATCGCCCGGAGTCCTCACAATGTTCCTGCTCCCTGCCAACCTTGTAACTGCCTATGTCTACAGTTCACTTTACAATCTCAGAAGACTCCTGAAGAAACTTCCAAGGGGGGCCACCACGGTAAACTTCTATTCTTTCGGGGGAAATATGGCTCTCTTTGTCCTTTTCGGAATAACACTCATTTTCACAGCCATACCAACCATACTGGCAACGCTAATCACTTATGAGGTTACTTTCTCCCCGTTTTCACACCCTGAATCTTTCTATC
>JBJKQJ010000138.1:0-6397 GCA_046705445.1 Thermoplasmataceae archaeon | reverse complement strand
GCGTAGCCAATGTGGCTGTTCATGTATACATTTCTGGCTGCTGAAATTACTACAATGGAACCTCCATTCTCTAGGAAGAGAGGCAATGCTGCCTGCACCACATTGTAGAAAGTCAGGGCATTGTTGCTGAGGGCATTGTTGAAGTACTCTGGATCAACCTCTTCAGGCTTCTTGCTGGCAAAGAAACCACCGGCTAGATGCACCACACCATCCAGCCCCCCAAGTTTCGAGGCCAGTTCCCTGAAGGAGGCATTCACATCTTCGGATTTCAATAGATCACATCTGGAATACTTCACCCCGAGCTCTTCTGCGGTTTTCTTTCCATTGTCGCCTCTCGATATTATGCCGATTTCGCTCCCTGAATTCTTAAGAAATCTGGAGATGCTGCAGCCCATGCCGGTGCCCACTCCAGAGATTATGATACTGCTCATTGAATGGTTTAATTGTCGGGGCATAAATTAGTTGCGGAGCAACCTGCGCGATCCAATCTATGGTGGAAATTTCCACATTTCAAAACGGAAGTGGCCAATGAGACACAATTATGAACCAAATCATTATCACGAATTGATGAAGTTATCAGAACCGGGAAGAATAGGAGACCTAGAGATCAAAAACAGGCTTGTCATGGCACCCATGATTTCAAACCTGGCAAATCCTGACGGCTGCACCAACGAGAATCACATAGCCTATCTTGCTGAAAGGGCCAAAGGAGGCACCGGCCTGATAATTACAGAATATTCCTATGTAAACAATCTAAATTCCAGGGGTTCCAGGAACCAGTCTGGAGTCTATAATCCGGATTTCATACCCAAGTACAGGAGACTCACTGAAAGAGTCCATTCACATGGTTCGAAGATCTTCATGCAGCTTGTCCATGCCGGGGGAAAAGCTTTTCTGAATACAAACAGGGAAGGCCCCCTCGCCCCGACTGCAACTGATTATGTTGGTTACACTCCCAGGGAAATGACCTCCCAAGATATAGAAAATGTAAAGGACGATTTTCTCAGGGCTGCCAGGTTTGTGAAAGACGCACAGTTTGACGGCATAGAACTGCATGGGGCCCATGGCTACCTCATACAGGAATTCCTTTCACCTGCCCTCAATAAGAGAACTGACAGGTATGGCGGCTCCTTCGAAAACCGTTTGAGATTCCCCCAGGAGATCGTGGACTCCATAAAGTCAGAAATTGGAATAACCACCGGCATCAGGCTCAGTCTCTACGAAGATGATCAGGGAGGGTATGGACCAGATTACGGCATCAGCATTGCAGAAAGCCTGAAAGGCATAGATTACGCCCACTTCTCTGCCGGGAGATTCGCACCACCCGGTTCATCCTCATCATTTTATGGGGGTAAGGCCCACATTGCTTCCAGGCTCCCAAGGAAGCCAAATATAACAACCATTGTCGTAGGTTCGGTAACTCAGCCAGAGGACGCACAGAAAGTCCTTGAGAAATCAGATTTTGTTGCAGTTGGAAGAGCACTTCTGGCTGATCCATATTTCACCCACAAGCTGCTTAATGATCCGGAAACCATCAGGCCCTGCATAAGATGCAACCAGGCGTGCAGGGATCTGGGCTTTGGGGAAGTCAGATGTACAGTTAACCCTGATCTGGGACATGAAGCTCTGGTGAAGCAGAGGGCCAGCGGCAGAGGGGAACTGGCCATAGCCGGTGCTGGGATCAAAGGTCTGGAAGCAGCCATAACTGCAGCCAGAAGCGGATTTTCAGTGACCCTGTATGATGAGCGAGACCAGATCGGAGGGCAGCTTCTGGACGTCTATGACAGCAGGAAGAAGGAAGAATTCGACTCACTCCTGAAATACTATTCCGTGGCGCTCAAGAGGCTTGGAATCAGGTTTGTTCCAGGTAAAAAGTATACTGGTGAAGGCATCTACTGTGTTCCAGAAACAGTATACCCAGACATTAAAAGTGAGGACATCATAAGAATCGATTCAAATGTCTACAAATATCATGATCTGGCACTGAAACTGGCAAAGGATCACAAGGTCATAATGTCAAGGAGGAGCCTTTCGAGCCTGGACAGGGTAAGGGTTCAAGCCTTCCTGGAACTGGCCAATGAAGCAGGAGTAACTTTTACCGATGACCTTTCGGAGAATTTTCAGGTAAGCATTATACAGAGGCGACAGTATGACATCAGAGAAGCCATGGTGGCTGGAAGGGAGGCCTTCTACAGGTATGTGGAAGCAAACTCTACTGAGTTTCTCTAGAGTTCTCCTTGTTCAGCCTTCTTTCCATCCTTCCGCGGACCCACTTTACCTCTCTGGCCTCCTCAGGGGTCAGCTCAAAGGTTTCAGTTATTTTTTCCTTCACAAATTCCGGAGGGATCTGGTTTACCAGGAAGACCTCGTCTGTAGCCATGTAGACTTCTATCCCTGACTTCTTCAGACCGGTGACATCGATTTCCACAACAGTGGGTGCGTCTATATGGAACATGCCGGAAACATATGCCTGCCTTGGGGTGAGCGAAAGGTGTATCCAGCTCTTGTCCGAGGGGCTGATCCCGGTTTCCCTTATGAATTCCAGTTCCTCTTCTGTTGTCTGGTAATAAAGCTTGTCTGGAACACCTTCAGTGGGCTGGTCATCCATGTTAACAGGTATTGTATGGCCATAGGCAGCCCTTATTTCTTCCCTGTTGTTAATCTGGTACCTCTTCTTTGGGTCGGTCCTTACAAGGGCCTCAAGATGATAAGGGGTAAGCCACCAGAAATTCCTGCGCTGTGCCCTCATGACAGGTATTATGCTGTAAATTTTTACCCAACCATGCTCATCCAGCTTTACACCATAATTTTCCGGGAAATGCCTCAGCATTCCTGCAAGAATTCTTCCAACGCCTTCAAGCTCACTTTCTCTCATAAGCAGCTTCCCACGGTTTCCACATGCTGGACATTCCGGACCCCTGAATGCACCGTGTGAGTTGCAGCTCCTCAATTCATTTGTCACTGCCCATCCTCTCCTTTGATTACCTTGCTTATATCTCCGGCTACTGAGACCTTGCTGTATACGCCAGCAATGGTATCTGTCACAATGAGGCTGTCAACAACAGCCTCTATTTTCCCGGCAGATTCCTTTGCAAAGATGCCATGGACTGCGCATACGCTGATCTTTGAGACACCGTGATCTTTGAGTAGTTTTACTGCTTTAATAATTGTTCCACCGGTTGAAATCATGTCATCAACAAGCAGAACACTCTTACCGGAAAGCTCGACATCAGGAAGTTTCATCTCCACAGTTTTAGAGTCGATCCTCTTCTTGTCAATGAAATATGCCGGTAGGTTGAGAACCTTGGACATCTTCTGGGCTCTGTCAAACCCACCATCATCCGGAGACATTATGAGATCAATTTCCCTGCCATGGAAGTACCTGCTGGTTGATCCGATAACACTGATGTTGTGAAATGGGACTCCAGAAAAACCCATGGTTTCAGGATCGTGTATTTCAACGCAGATTATCCTGTCGCAGAATTCTTCGATTGCCTTTGTGACAACCTTGGAAGAGACAGGTTCCCCAGGTTTGTAAATGCGATGCTGCCTAGAGTAACCATAGTACGGGACAACTGCAGTGACACTCCTGGAGCCAGCCTCCCTGGACGCGTTAAGCAGGAGCAGCAATTCAAGAAAATCTGAATCGCTCCTGATGTTTCCTACAACGGAAACGTCTGAGCCTTTGAGATCCTCCAGAATTCTAACGTACATTTCCCCATCAGGAAATCTTTTCCTTTCCACTTCAGAAAATTTTGCCCCAAGCTCATCAGCAACTCTTCTGGCCAGAGATTCAGATGAACTGGACGGAACGATTATCATGATTATTTTCCGCTATGGGATATAAGTTTAAATTTTTGTCCAATGTGGCAAATCAGCAAACTACTAGCGCTAGTTAATAGGGTAGAAAATATTCACGTTACTGTGAAGGACTCAAAGAAATGGTTTGATGGAGAGATAAGGAATTACAGCGAAGTGCAGGTACCTCTTCTTACGCATTCCCTTCAGTACGGTTCAGGCATATTTGAGGGAATCAGGGCTTACGATACCGGGAACGGTCCAGCTATATTCAGGTTGAAGGAACATGTTGACAGGTTCATTTTTTCCGCAAAGATCTACAGGATGGAATTGAAGCACAGTGCTGAAGAGCTTATGAAAGCCATAGTTGATGTAGTAAAGATCAACGGTTACAAGTCATGCTACGTCCGTCCTTTTGCCTATTTTTCTGATGACAGCGTTTCCCTGGGCACAATCGGCAAACCGGTGAGCGTTGCCGTTGTTGCAGTTCCTTTCGGACAGTACTTTGGGGACAAAATCACCAAAGGAGTCCGATGCAAGATATCCTCATGGAGAAGGATTAATTCGGAAATTCTTCCCATACTTGCAAAGGCCAGCGGGAACTACCTGAATTCAGTAGTTGCAATGGGCGAAGTACAGGCAGCTGGTTTCGACGAAGCCATTCTCCTCACTAAGAACGGCTATATTGCCGAAGGTCCTGGAGAAAATATATTCCTGGTCAAGAACGGAAAGCTGGTAACTCCTGGCCTGGAATCAGACATTCTTTTCGGGATTACAAGGTTCACGCTCTTACAGCTCGCCTATGAGATGGGTCTGGAAGTGGAGGAAAGGCAGATGCACAGGGATGAACTGCATACATGTGATGAGGCCTTCTTCTGCGGCACCGCGGCAGAAGTCACACCAATAGTAAGCGTTGATGACATGTCAATTGGGGACGGAAAACCAGGGCCCATTACAGGAAAGATGGGCAGAAAACTCATGGACACCGTAACAGGCAAGTCCCCGGAACACTCAGACTGGCTGACACTTGTGAAATGATGCCATCAAAATGAATCCCGGCGTAATAACTGTACCAAAGCACTATTATATGTGTGTTAAAATTAAGACCGATTTCAAATGAGCAGAAAAACTGAGTCAGATCTAGGCGTACTTGGCGGAGTCATAGGCGTCGTAATCGGTGCCCTCTCTTTCATTGTAAGCGGAATCATCTCCCTGGTGCAGCTGAGATTCGAGTCGGGAATAGTCATCGGTATAGTTGCCGTTGTCCTCGGGCTGCTTGCCATCTTCAGTGCAGGCATTACCAGAAGGGACAGGCTTGTAGGCGGCATAGTGATGATAGTCATAGCGGCCCTCGGATTCGAACTTGTGGGTGGATTCTATATAATTTCAAGCGTACTTGTCCTAGTGGCGGGAATTATAGCGCTGGTGGAACATTTCCGCTAAAGTCAGAATGAAATAAAATACCAATAAATCTCAATTTTTTAAGGCTGAATTTCACTTGTAACACAGAGGTGAAGGGATCAGATAAGAGTGGAGTATTCCCTATTTGGGTCATATTTATGTAATAGGTTTGAATAAATAATCAATGGCTACTGAAAGAGAAAAAACCGTCCTGAGAACTTTCAGGTTGCCGGAATGGCTGAGCGACCAATTAGACAAAGAAGCCTCGTTGACAAAATCCAGCGCCAATTCAATTGTTAATTCAATTCTTCTAAAACACTTTAAATGGGACTCGTATGCAAGGCGATTTGGGTTCGTAAGCATTACTAAAGACACATACAGGAGATTGCTTTCAGGCTACAGTGAAGAGAAACTGAAGGAAATCGCCGAAAACGTTACAATTCAGATTCTTGAAGATTTTATCTCGTTCAGGTTCGAAAAACCAACTCTAGATAGCTTTCTCGGTTGTATTGAACTGATTACCAGATATGGTTACTTGGGAGAGCTGGAGATTAGGGCAAATGGATCGTTATACAGAATACATGTAGTCCACTCCCTAGGCAACGAGGTGTCAACTTTCTTGGGATATGTGTTCCAAGGACTTCTTTACAACGTGACTGGCATCAATTCTGAATTCAAATCGAGCGGAAATCAAGTAGAATTCGAATTTTTTGCCAAGGAAGTTTAGCCAATGCCTTTAGAAGATTGAATTGCAGATTTTTAGCTAAAAGAACCTAATTTAAATATCCGAGGAAAGCAGCTTATCTGCACTTACAGCTGATCCGAAGTGGAAATTATCAGGTTTTTAACGTCATAAATGGATAACTTGAGCCTGTAGCAAAAGTCGGACCTGAGCAACAGAGTCTCTCCATCAAAGTCTTCAAAATGTGCAACAAATGGTTCAGAAAGCATCACAATTGATTCGCCAAAACCTGTAAGGCTCATTCCCATTGCAGTGACCTCATCACCATAAGCAGTGCTGAGTGGGACGATATGCACTTTCGTACCTTTGCATACACCTTCTAACCTAGTTACAAGTGGATGAAATTTTGACGCCAACCCTTTTCTGTCCGGCATTATCCATTTTGTATATGCCTCATAAGGATTATTGGTCATAGGCAGACGAGGTTCTTATGCCATATGACCTGGACGTTTACTA
>JBJKQJ010000137.1:0-5080 GCA_046705445.1 Thermoplasmataceae archaeon | reverse complement strand
TATTCCACCTATGATCACGGGCCAGAGAAGGAGAAGTTCATACCCGTTTGACCCGTAAACTCTTGTTCCATAGAGTGGGAGGTAATAGAAGAAGACAATCATGTAAAGGGACATGAGAAAACCTACTACCCCCACAAACAGGGCTTTCGGCTCTATCCTCCCAGCCATTTTCCTCTCCTCAGCCTTAAACCTGGGCTTATTGTATTTCACTCTTGAAATTGGAACAAGTGACACTATGCCAAGCAGGGCCGAAATCAGAAAGAGTGTATCAGCTCCAAGCCTGGCTGAAATAATGGGCCCGAGAACAATTCCCACCATGAAGGAGAACCCTATGGGTATGCCCAGAAGTGCCATTGCCAGATTTCGTCTCTCAGGAGGGACATTTTCCTGAACCATGGCCATGCCCGAAGAAGTTACTGCCCCTGAGCCTGCTATGAGCCTTCCAATAATGAGGCCAAATATGTTGAACGGGTGCCAAGCAATGAAATTTCCCAGTATGTAAGGCAGCATTCCCAGAATTATGACATTCTTCCTGCCGAAACGGTCGGAGAGGATTCCAAACGGTGCCTGAAAAAGTGCCATGGTGAGCCCGTATGATCCAAAAGCAATTCCAACCAGTAAGGAAGATGTGGAAAATGACTTTCCATAAAGAGTAAAAACCGGCACTACCAGGAAGATACCGAACATTCTGAGCACTTCTATTACTGCAACAGCCCCGATCATTTTTTTCTGATTACTGTCGAATGCCCTCATCATCTGCGGTTTTCAACCCATTAGCCTCGTATTTTATTAAAAGTTGTTTCAACCGTGTTCAAAAATAAGCACTTTTTCCTTATAGATAAGGTGTGATATTAAAGACAATCTAGCCTATGGTTAAGTGAGGGACAAAGTGACAGAAAGCCCGCCATTAAACAGATACAGTGAGCCGGAGATCTATCCATGGGGAAGAACACTAATATTCATATTGGTCATATTTCTCATTCAGGTAGTAGTCAGGGGCGCAGAATACGGTTTTACCGTGGCAGCTACTGAGGCTGATGCACTCATAGCGGCGGTTCTCTCGGTATACCTGCTTTGGCTTACCAATAATCTCAACCTGAAGCCTGCACATGCCATCATGCTCATTGGACTGGAAGTTCTTGTTGTAATGTTCCTGAATAACTTTATCGAAGGGTACTTTTTCACAGACCTGTTTAAACAGCCATCTGAAATCGCTGTTTCAATAGGCTTCTCCGTGGTCTTTTCCATACTACTTGCACTTGCGACAGTAATCGTGTACTTTCTTCCAAGAACGGAACGAGATCTAATTGAAAATATCAGGGAAAAGCTCTCTACAAGTTCCAGATTGGGATGGGTAGTGAGGCTGGTAATGACAGGCCCACTGTTCCTTGCGGTTTACTTCGTATTCGGAATGATAGTGAGCCCCTTTGTGACACCGTTTTATAATGATCCCTCTCTTGGATTGAATATTCCGCCATTCTCAATAATCATTCCAGTGGAGATAATCAGGGGAATAATTTACGGGGTTGTTCTTTTACCTCTGCTGGTATCACTCCGTTTCGGCAGGCTCTATTCTTTCATAACCGTATCAATGATGCTTTTTGTGGTAGGAGCACTGGTACCTCTCATAGACGCTCCACTGCCGGCCGCAATTATTCCATACCATATAGTGGAAATACTATGCGACTCCCTGGTCTTTGGATACATTCTCGTTTGGCTTTACCGGATTGATTAGCAAAATAATGCGGCGATGCCAGTAAAATCGTGTTCAAGACCTTTGGCAGATAAATCACTTAATATGTATCTTTTGTAAACTGCACATTTATAAATTAAATTACATGATAAATATGGGGAAGCCAGATGGCAAACATAGCAGGAAGCATTGGAAGGATGACCAACTATTTCGGAGGGGCTCTTGTAATAGTTCCCTGGATTGTATTTCTCATCTGTTACCTGTTAAATCCCCAATGGGTTCTTACAAAGGATGCGCTTAGCAGTTTTGGGGATCCCTCCTTTACCCAGTATCCCTGGGTATACAATGTTGGCCTCGCAATAATATCAGTTATAATCTGGTTTATGTCCCTTGGAATCGTGGCATCTGCTGAAAATAAGATACAGGTATTCGGCGGCACATTCTGGTTTGTTGCCGGAATTTTCCTTATACTCATAGGTTACTATCACGGTGGGACCTATCCACACAACTTCGTTTCAACATGGTTCTTTGTCCAGGCCGCTTTTGCTATAACCATCATGGGAATTGGAGCCTACCCTCAGCATGATAGCAAAGGGGCCATTGTTCCCATAATTATTGCATTATTGATGCCGCTGGGCGGAATTCTCATCCACTTCCCTTCTGCTGCAACAGCAGAAATATACGAGATAATCATTATCGACGCCTGGGCCGTGTTTTCGCTGTTTCACAAGCCAAATTCATCATTTTCAGAACAGGGTCAGGATGCAGATGCTCTGAGGAAATTGTACAGGAGAGATGGGATCATTGTTGGGATACTGGCTTTCATATTCTTTTTCCTGGCTGCAATAATCATTATGTTCTCTTTTTCCTGAATGGTCAAAATACTCTACGAATCGCAGGCAATATGGACCTGATTGGAATTCCAAACAAAATATAAATTTCTGAATGGGGCTGACCGGATTTGAACCGGTGACCTCCCGGTTATCAGCCGGGTGCTCAAACCATGCTAAGCTACAGCCCCTCAAGAAGCATTTCGCACGTCAGGTGCGCGTTGCAGAAAATTGGAGCAGTCATAATAAATATTTCGCAGGTAATTGGTTCGAAGATTATTGAAGATGCATTTCCGGAATCTGAAATGCAGGAACACTATTCACATTAAGCAGAACAGGTTGCACAGATTTCCCTTGAGGTTGGTTGGCCACAGATACTGCAGCGGTTAAGGACAGCTTCTGAAACGGCCTGCTCCAGCGACGGCCTGATCCCGTCCAGGAAATTAAGGATTGAAAAAGATGCTCCCGGGGTCCTTTCTTCAAGGATTTCAACAATATCCCTGAAGGTGTTCCTCTGTGCCTTTGTATAATATGGGCACCAGGAAGAGTCAAACTTTATTCCATTAAGCAGCGCATAGAGCACAACTTCCTTCTCAGGTATTCTTCTCAATGGAAGAATTCGTCTTATAAGCCCTTGCTTCTCCTTTCTGTGCGGAGCCATCCTCGCCATTCTGTCGACATCCCCACGTGCAACATTCATGAGGATTGACTGGGCATAGTCATCAAGGTTTATTCCCAGTGCGACATAATCCGCTTCCAGGTTTAGGCTCTGGGCATTCATGAGCTGCCTTCTCATTGGCCCGCACCTAGAACATGGAATAATGCTGCTGTTCTCTCTAACTACCTCATCCATGGTTGTTCCGAAAGAGTCCCTGAAAGAAACCACTGAATGCCCCACCTCAAGTTCATTGCAGAGAGTTCTGGCATTCTCAAGGCCACTGTCACGGTATCCCGATATACCTTCGTCAATTGTAAATGCCGTAAGCTTTACGTCCCTACGGTCTCCAAGGATTTTTTTAAGTGAGTAAAGGGTGGCAGAGCTGTCTTTGCCGCCTGAAATAGCCACAGCAATCCTAGTGCCTTCTGTCAGAAATTCGACCTGTTCCCTGATTTCCTTCTTTATCCTTTTCTCAACAGATTCAACTAGATGATTGCCACAAAGCATTTCGCCGCTGTACTTAGCTTCGTAAACAGCGTCTTCTCCACACCTCGAGCATTTCATCCTCTTGGTTCATGCCATACTGGGTTAAACTTATTTTGAAATGGAATGTGTATTCTCGGGAAGGGCAGTGAAAACTTAATGAATTTCCTAGCACTAGAGTGTGTATGCATTTTTCAGCAGTAACAGGAAATGAAAAGGATACAAAGACCGATTCTGTTATCCTGCCTTTCTTTGAGGATGCTGTGCCGGAAAGCACTGCCAGGTATACAGGTTGGACTAGTACCCCTGAATTTGCCAAGAAGGCTGGTTTTACCGGGAAAGGAAAACAGGTATTCACCCATCACGAAAATGGTGTTCTCCACATTTTTACAGGTCTTGGAAAGAAAGGTAAACTGAACCTAGAAAACTTCAGAAGGGCTTATTCTGAGGCATATTCAAAACTCAGGAATTCATCGATTGAAAGCGTAATGGTTCTTCTCCCCGAGGCACTAAACAATGAGGCTTTTGATGCAGTTTACACTCTGAAACTCTCGCTTTATTCATTCGACAGGTTCAGGGAAAGCAAAGATGAGAACAGGGTAAAAGAGGTGAAGGTTTCAACAAAGGAACCAGTTTCCATATTGGAGAGAGCATCAGCCGTGGCTGAGGCAACAAACTTCACTAGGGACGTGGCAAACATGCCTCCTTCAAGGGGAACTCCCACTCTCTTTGAAGAGAAAGCCAAGGAAATACCAGATCTTAAAGTAACGTCACTTGGAAGGGAAGATTTCGTGAAACTTGGAATGGGTGGAATTGAAGGCGTTTCACGGGCTGCAACAGAACCCGCAAAAATGGTGATTATGGAATACGGCCCCAGGGATCAGAAACCCCTCCTCCTGGTGGGAAAAGGAATAACATTTGACAGCGGAGGAATATCGATTAAGCCTTCGGAGGGAATGGACCAGATGAAATTCGACAAGTGCGGCGCTTCTGCCGTTCTGGGAATAATGAAACTGGTGTCCGACCTGAAACTGAATAAACACATTGTTGGAATTATGCCCCTCACTGAAAACCTCCCAGGTGGAAATGCATACAAACCAGGTGACATACTTAAACACTACAACGGGAAGACCTCAGAAATACTCTCCACAGATGCAGAGGGCAGACTAGTCCTTGCAGATGGGCTTTCGTACGGTGTAGATAAATACGACCCATATGCAGTCATTGATTTTGCGACACTGACCGGTGCATGTGTTGTGGCCCTTGGAAACAACATTGCAGGCCTGATGGGAAACAATGAAAAATTCCTCACTGAGCTCAAAAACGCCTCATCAAAGACCTGGGAAAGGATATGGGAGCTTCCACTGGATGAGGATTTCATGGATCAGATAAAGAGTAAAGTTGCTGACATAAAGA
>JBJKQJ010000136.1:0-8596 GCA_046705445.1 Thermoplasmataceae archaeon | reverse complement strand
ATCTCCTGTTACAAGAGATGTCCTTATGCCGATTGCAGAAAGATTTTTGATCAGGTCAATTGCCCCTTCCCTGATCTTATAACTGAGGTAGATTTTCCCGCTTGTTTCTCCAGCTATATTTACCTCTATACCTGAAGAATCTTCTTTCCTTAGGCGCAAAATTTCAATCTTCTGCCCATTTACGATACCGGTTATTCCCTTTCCAGGAATTTCCTGAACGTCTTTCGCCGTGCTTGTTTCAATTCTGTTTTCATTGGCATAAGCCACTACAGCCTTTGCAACAGGGTGATTAGACTGTTTTTCAATAGACGCTGCATACATAATGAGGACTTCTTCACCTAAGGCTGACTCTATCCTGTCCACAGAGGGGGTGCTGTCGGTCAGGGTACCCGTCTTGTCGAAAACAACCCTGTTTACTTTGGACATCCTGTCCAGCGAACTTGTGTTTTTCAGGATTACCCCATTTTCGTATGAAAACGACGAAGATATTAAGAGAGTTATTGGAGCTGCGAGCCCTATGGCACATGGACAGGCGATTACAACTACGGACACAAATGCAAGAATTGGGATATCCCATTGTCCTGTGCCTAAATTGTTTATAAAGAGCGCCCAAATTATTGCAGAAATAGAAGCTGCGATGAGGACTACCGGGACAAAATAAGAAGAAAATATATCTGCTATTCTCTGTATTTTAGCCCTGCCAGAGGAGGCCGCCTGAAGCATTTCAAATATCCTGTTTACAGTAGAATCGCTTCCGGCCCTTTCCACTTTGATTGTTAATGACCCGTTTAAATTCTTGGTGCCTGAGACCACTTTTTCTCCCTTTGAAATGAGTACTGGCTCCTGTTCTCCTGTAATTGTGGAAGTATCTATATCACCAAAACCATCGGTAACGACTCCGTCTGCAATGATGATTTCTCCTGACCTGACTTCCAGAAGGTCGCCTACCCTAAGCGTATCGGCTGGGACATCAACAGTGGTACTTCCGTCAATCCTGTGTGCTGTTTTCGGCAAAGACTGCATTAACTTGCCAGCAGCGTCACCAGCTGATTTTTTGGTTATGCTTTCAAGATAGTTTCCAGTCAGGATCAGAGTTATAATGAAGACCGATGCATCAAAATATGGTACTGAGTTTGAGATCACATCGGGATAAAATGTAACAAAAAGTGAGTAAAAAAACGCAGTGAGAGTGCCCAGCGTGATTAGAATATCCATATTGCCCATTCTGTTCTTTATGGATTCATATGCGCCTCTGTAAAATCCAAGACCGGAGTAGAATTGGACTGGAAGTGTGAGTGCCAAAAGAATGTATGATTTGTAGGCCAACCCGGAATAGGTTATTGCAAGAACCGGTATTGCAAAAGCCCAAGCAACTGCAAGCTTAAACTTGATTTCCTTTACCTGCTCTTCTGGCGACTTGAACTTGTTCAGGCAATCAGTGGAACAGAAGAAAAATTCCTTGCCATCCTTAGATAGCCTAAGCTTGGATGTGTCGGGAACGAACATCCCGCATACCGGATCGGTCGGCATCCATTCACCTTGTGTACTTCAAGGGATTTGCATCAAACTGCGTTTTGCAGTGCTCACAGCAAAAGAAATAATCATTGCCTTTGTAACTAGATCGTATTTCTGTGCTGTCATCTACTGTCATTCCGCATACTGGATCTACTTTTTTTGCCATTATTGCAAATGTTGCGAATATACTAAAGAGTTCACTTTACAAAATGTATAAAATAGAGGTCAACATTTAACATTATGAAAAGGAATCTTTCAGAAACAGAACAACGACTGCTGGCATTATTGAAGGTCGATTCAAGGAAGAACATTTCTGAGATTGCTTCGACACTTGGTATTTCTCGGGTTACTGCAAAGAAAACCCTGGATGGGCTCATTGAAAATGCTGTCATTAAATCATTCACGATCACACTTGACGATGAGGAAAACGATATGGTGCTGGTGCACGTTGAACACATCAGGGAAGTCCCTGAAGACCTCGTACTTGAAGATTACCACCTGATAGACGGCACGCATCTTCTCGTCCTATATTATGAAAATCTGCCAAAACTTAAGGATGCCAAGATTCTTGATGTTCGAATAGCAGTGAAAAGGGTCTCAAAAAATGGCCCGGGCAGGGTTGAACATATACACTGTGATCTGTGCGGCAAGGAGATTCTGAGCCAGCCTATCAGCGTAACTGTAAACAGGAAAGTCTACTATGCCTGCTGCCCAACCTGTGAGAAAGGGCTGAAGAGAAGACTTGCATCAGCTTCTGCCAAATAAAAGTCTATTCTGAGGTTTCCTTCAGGAATTTTAACTCCCTGAGGGTCCTCTCTCTAAGTTCTTTTGGAGCTTCATCCTTTTGTAGCATTTTCCCGCCAGACAGATATTGTCTCAAAAGATTTTCCATCCGTCCCCCACAAGAACATTTCTCTTCTTTCGCTCCTGCAGGAACGACGAGATGCCTGCGGCACTTAGTGCATCTTAGTATGTTCTTTGAACCAGAATATTTTCCCCTCTTTGTGTGCGGTTTTCCATTAAATTCCACAATATCCATTGCAAAGTCGTAAGGGCTGGCCGATGCAATTGATGTGCCTACTCCAAAAGATGCTGCGCCAGCTTTTTTCAGTTCTACCAGATTTTCAAGCTTCAGCCCTCCTGAAACCATTATTTTCACATGGCTGAAACCTCTTAGGTCAAGCTCCCACCTGACCTCCCTGACAATATTGGGGAAGTTGCCTCTCCTGGAAGAAGGCGTGTCAAGCCTTATATAATCAAGATCCGGGAACAACTGTGCAGCTTTTATTGCTGCAAATTTCTCATCCATATAGGTGTCAATAAGAACGGTCTTTACACCTTCCTTTCCAGCCTTCTGAACAGTCATTTCCCATGATTTTTCATCTCCAAAAATAAGGGCAAGTGCATGAGGCATGGTTCCAACGGGCTTTTCACCGATTATTTCTGCACCGAGAATTCCAGATACTCCGTCAGCCCCACCAATGTATGCAGCCCTATCAATCATAGGAGAGATCGCAGGATGCATTCTTCGTATGCCAAAGGAGAAAAATGGCGTATCCTCAAGTTCCAGCCTTACTCTTGATGAATAGGTGGAAATTCCACTTGACTGGCACATGAATCCAAGTATTGCGGTTTCAAATTCACCGAAGTCGTCGTAATTGCCTTCAATCCTCAGGAATGGAACAGGTACCCCGTTTGAATCTCTTGGCGAAACCAGTGTCCCCTCGGGTATGGCATAAAGATCCACATTCTTTCCTTCCATCAGCCTCAGAACCTCACTCAGCCCTGTAAAATTGACCCAAGGATCAAGTGGTCCGGATAGGGTGAACTCCGCAACCACCTGGGCTTCGTGCTTTACCATTGCTGCTGCTTCAAGGCTTCTTTCAAAGTATACATCCGATGCCTTTCCCGACATTATGTCTTCATCAGATGCTGAATTGAATTTGCGTTCGTTTACATGTTTCCCTTTATTGCTGTCTCTCTGCATTGTTAATTTCCTCCAGTGCTTTATTGGAATCCAATATCCTGAAACCGTAATTTCTTTCCATGAACGAAAGGGCGTCTAAATGCCTTTCTGGTGATATTGCTGCGCTCAGGTCTGAGACTATGCAGGTATTGTAATATCTGAAATAAGCTCCAGCTGCGGTGTGCTGTACGCATATATCTGTACTGATGCCCAGCAGGTACAGTGTGTCGACAGACCTTGCCCTGAGGTACCCGTCCAGATCGGTATCGTGAAATGCATCAAAGTGTCGTTTTCTAATTCTGTAGCCGTCTATTCCAGCAAGATTGTCCACCTGTCTGCTCCCCCATGTATCAATCAGGCAATGTTCGCCCCACACCTTGAATTCCGGATCGTCCTGGATATGAGTATCAAGTGTGAAAATCTTCATGGTCTGTTCATCGAGTGACTTCAGGAATCTCTCTATATCCAGGGCAACCTGTTTGGCCCTTTCTGAACCAAACACCCCTGAAACAAAATCATTGACGAGATCCACAATAATAACTGCCATCTTCTTCGACACTTTCAACTCACTCCTTCCACCAGGTTGTCTCGTCTCCCCTGTCCTCTATATAAATTCCCAGCTCCCGTAGGCCTGCGCGGATCATATCGGATGTGTCGAAGTCTTTCTTTTCCCTCAGATATTTCCTGATTTTGAGGGAAAGATCAACTAATCCAGCTGTATTGTCACCAGTATCAGCGGGAATAAGTATCCCGGCAAATCCATCAACCCATTCAAGTATCCTTAGGGCCTCGTTGACCTCTTCCGGACTCATGGCACCAAGGTTGTTGTTCCATTTGCTCACCAGCTGCAGCAACCCTGTGAAGAATGCCCGAAGGTCGAACCCTGATTCGAGTGAGTCGGTGAGTACTTTGATATGGGAATTCACGGCCGGAAGCGCAGCTCTCTTCCCATCTGCCATTTTCTTTAGTTTTCTGTAAAGGATATTTATTGTGTTTACGTTTGACCGGGCTTCGAGCATTATTTCCTCAGAAAAGCTCATGACCGACCTGAACTGCACATTAAGAAGGGCATACCTGAGCTCCTCAGGCCGGAAATCCGCCAGTGCGTTTTCAATTGTAACAAAATTGTGGAGAGACTTTGACATTTTTTCCTCATTGACATTAATCATTGCGCTGTGTATCCAGAATCCTGCAAGCTGCTTTTTGCCACTAATGGATCTTTCTATCGCAATTTCTGCTTCGTGGTGAGGGAATACCAGATCTGTCCCTCCACCGTGGATTTCGTATACTTCTCCGAAGTACTTCTCAGTGATAGCTGTGTCCTCAATATGCCAACCCGGCCTTCCTTTACCCCAGGGAGAGGTCCAGGATGGTTCTCCCGGCTTCTCTTTCTTCCATAGGACAAAATCGCGTGGATCTTCCTTTTCCTCGGAGGACTCGACTCTTGCTCCAGCCTTGAGTGATTCCATGTCCTGGCCAGATAATTTTCCATATTCAGAAAATTTGTTTACGCGGAAATATACGCCATCTTTAGCCTCATAGGCATAACCCTTCTTTATGAGAGTGGATACCTGGTTTATTATTTCCTGAATATGCTTTGTGGCAAATGCATAGAAGTTTACGCTGTCGATCCTGAGCAGCTTCATTACCCGGAAGAATTCCCTTGAGTATTTTTCAGAAATTTCATCATATTGGACGTTTTCCTCCCTGGCCCTGTTTATTATCTTGTCATCAATGTCCGTAATATTCTGCAGGTAGAATACACTGTAGCCACTTGACCTCAGGTATTTTACGAATGTGTCAAAAAAAACATACGTTCTTGCATGCCCCAGGTGAAAGCTGTCCTGAACTGTCGGGCCGCAGACGAAAATACGCACTACTTCGTTCTTACTTATCTTCAGTTCTTTCTCATTCCGGGACATGGAATCGTATAGAATCATAGCTAGAGGTATATTGCTTGGTTAAACTAAATAATTTTATGTGCGTTGTTAATTTTTACAGACTTTTATGAATCTCAGGCTTTCCAATGGGTGAGTTGATCCTTAACCCTCTGGGTAAGATGTCTGGACCCAATGCACAGGACTTCTTTATTTTCAAGGTCCAGGACAGAAATACTGGCATTCCGGATATTTATTCCATAACTCTCGTCTTCATTCATGCCAAGATAATATGCCAGTACGGATCTTATTGGAAAGGCGTGGCTCACCATGAGGCTGATTCCCTCAACTTCTCCCAGTAGATTGAGGAATCGATCCTGATGCGACTCCCAGGTTTCCATTCCAAGTTCCGAACGCCTTAGTTTTGGTATATCCGTAAAAGTCCTGTTATTGTACTTGCCCATTCCAGATTCCTTTATGCGTTCATCGACCACCGGAGTTTTTTCTATGGTTTCAGAGATGATTTGTGCGGTTTCCCGTGCTCTTTGAACGGGACTGGTGTAAAAACTGTCCATTTGTACACCCTTAAGCTGTTCTGAGGCATTGGCAGCCTGTTTTCTTCCCGTATCTGTAAGTGGATAGCCTTCATAATCCGAAGATATGAGGTTTCTTACGTTTGTTTCACTTTCTCCATGCCTTACAAGTATGGCAATTCCCACGCAACATAGATTGATTCCTGATATTAAAGAGAATTTGTGGCTCTTACCATGCAATAATTGTTATAAGGGGAGGTTAACTCATCCATCAACAGGAAAGATTGAATTCATGGTGAAATTATGGAAAATTCTGCGTACACTAACAAGCTCATAAATGAGAAAAGCCCTTACCTGCTTCAGCATGCACACAACCCGGTTGACTGGTATCCCTGGTCTGAGGAAGCGTTTATTAAAGCAAAGAAAGAGAATAAGCTGGTTTTTCTCAGTATTGGCTACTCCACATGCCATTGGTGCCATGTCATGGAGAAAGAGAGCTTTGAGAACGAGTACGTGGCAAGGGAAATGAATGACCTGTTTGTCAGCATAAAGGTTGACAGGGAAGAA
Source organism: Thermoplasmataceae archaeon (assembly GCA_046705445.1). Classification (GTDB taxonomy): domain Archaea; phylum Thermoplasmatota; class Thermoplasmata; order Thermoplasmatales; family Thermoplasmataceae; genus JAJZOM01. The sequence goes on along the minus strand of JBJKQJ010000136.1, from coordinate 2,138 downwards.
AGGCCGGACATAGATAATGCATACATGACAGTGAGTCAAATGATGACAGGTACAGGCGGCTGGCCCCTTAATGTTATTATGACTCCCGACAAAGTCCCTGTTTTTGCCCTTACCTATATCCCAAGGGAAAGCCGAAGGGGCATGGTTGGAATTATTGAACTTACCCGCCAGCTCAAGGAACTTTGGACCCAGGGAAAGGAGGAAGTGGAGAGAAGGGCAGAGGAAGTGCTGAATAACCTCCAGAGGATAACCCATGGTAAGAAAGGAGAGGCTGTAAACCAGACCTCAGTGGAGAAGATACTAAGTCAACTGAAATCAAGTTTTGATTCCGAGAATGGAGGTTTCGGGAACGCACCTAAGTTTCCATCTCTGCAGAACCTTATGTTTCTGATGAGGGTTTTCAAGAGGACCGGTGACAGGGAACTTCTGGACATGGTAACAAAAACCCTTACTGCAATGAGAATGGGCGGCATATATGACCATATAGGGTATGGATTCCACAGGTATTCTACAGATGCGGGATGGTTTCTGCCACATTTCGAGAAAATGATTTATGACCAGGCTTTCATGATTATGGCCTACACTGAAGCCTATCAACTCACCGGGAACAGGATGTTCCGGGACGTTGTTTATGAAGTCTCCGACTTCTTAGGCAGAGAAATGACCTCGAAAGGGGGTGCTTTTTACAGCGCCATTGACGCAGATAGTGAGAATGAAGAAGGGAAGTTCTATACCTGGAGGGCTGCAGAATTATATCAGATTCTGGGAAAGGAGGATGGTGACATTTTACTGTCAGTTTTCAACTGTGACATGGATGGCAACTACCTTGATGAGGCTACAGGGAGAAACATAGGGAAGAATATCCTTTATCTTAACAACACTCTGGAAAACGAGGCGCAGAGGCTTGGTCTTCATACGGATGAACTGAAACAGATTCTGGACAGATCGAGGGAAAAAATCTTTGAAATGAGAGAAAAGCGGGTGAAACCACACGTCGATGACAAGGTGCTGACCGACATGAACGGCCTTATGGCTGCTGCATTTGCCAAAGCTCACAGGGCCTTTGGAGAAGAGATTTTTCTGGAACAGTCCAGGAAGGCGGCAGATTTCGTCCTGGAGAAACTATACAAAGATGGCAGGCTTTTACACAGATACAGAGATGGGGAGAGTGCAATCAACGGTTATCTCGACGATTATGCATTCCTGACTTTCGGGCTCACAGAGTTGTTCCTGTCAACCATGGATGCAAAGTACCTTGCCACTGCAAGAAATCTTGTAAAATGGTCAAAAGAATTGTTTTACGACAAGAATGAAGGGGGCTTCTTCGGTTCACCATCTGATGGCGAAAAACTACCGGTGAGGATGAAAGAAGGGCACGATGGCGCGATACCCTCTGGCAATTCTATTCATATGTACAATCTGCTTAGACTTGGCACTATCCTTTCGGACCACAAGTTGATCGACGATGGCATATCAGTGGCAAATGCATTCGCCTCTGATATTGAACGTGGTCCCATGTACCACAGCTTCATGGGAATAGGAATTGACTATGCCCTTTCAGAGACTTATCTGGTTAAAGCCTGGGAAACAAATCCAAATCTGGAGAAAATTAGAGATTACCTTTACAGGGAATTCTTACCTTATTCAGAAGGTGTTTTTCTGGAAAGCTCCAACAGGGAACTTTTCAGCGAACTGGATGAACCAATCACTGCAGGAGATGATGACCATTCAAAGATTATGGTCTGCACTAAAAATAACTGCCTTCCGCCAGTGGAAAATCTGGAAAAATTAAAAAAATTGATTGGATAAATCAAATTTCTATATGGTGCTTGAAGTGAATGAGAAAGTGCCTATTACACCATTTGTGCTAATATCCACCAGTTGAATCTGGCTAATATTCTCGTCTCCACTTATACCGCTGTCACCTGCGATCTTAATAACAGTAGAGGCGGTAAGATAGGATGGTCCGTAAACCGTTACATTCCACAGATTACCAAGTCCATTGCCATTTGCGGTCATATCTGTGATCAGAGTGCTGTAAAACACCGAGTTATTGGTGTTTGTGACCACCAGCTGGACCTTGTCCAGGCTAATATTTCCTCCAAACTGCTGAACATACATCATGTAAATAGGTGGTG
>JBJKQJ010000135.1:0-5296 GCA_046705445.1 Thermoplasmataceae archaeon | reverse complement strand
GGGAATGTTCTGCCGCCACCTGTATCATTCGCTCATTTCGAAACCCACTAATATCATTTGCGTACTGAACCCGGTCTGCAAAGTATTCAAGCACTTCGGGGTGACGCGTATCCAGAGAGACAGGTATGTTGCTGGTTGTCTGTATCCGTTCTATAACAGGCTTGATTCTTGATATTTCATCGTTAACGGAAAGTTCAGCACTTCCAGGTCTAGTGCTTTCCCCACCAATATCGATTATATCCGGATTAGCGTCGATGAGTGAATCCAGCAAAGATCTGTTTTCTTCAATTCTTGAACCGGGGTAAAAAGAGTCTGGTGTGGCATTTGCTATGGCCATAATTGAAGGTTTCTTCTTCGGTTTTGGCTCTTTATTTGTGCCAAATGCCTGTGTCAACTGCCTGGTAGAGTAATTTTCTTCCACATAGTTGAGAATTATATCCTGAATATGGCCTGTTTTAGTTGAAATATAGAAATGATTCTTGACTTCCCCATAGAAATCAGTTTTGCCTATTAAGATGGCCTTTTCGTTATCAATTCCTCTGTCAGTGAAAATTTCCAGACCTGTGTCCTTTTCAGGTATTTCCAGTGTGGCCCTTACAGAGTTCCTCACAGGAAAAACTATGTTCCTCATTCTAAGACCACATACATATTCCATTAAAATTTAAATCCCTGACCTTCCATCAGTTGCATTTTTGGAATTATTATCAATATATCCTAACCATTAGAGATATATTATGAATATGTCACCATTGGCAATTTGACGAATTGGCTGGAAATAACTGAATTTCTAGATAAACTTATTAGGAGACTTTCACTTATCACTTTCAGTTCAGAGATTCGGAAAAGATGACACAACATGAAAATACAGGAAGACGGTGCAATTAAAATTTCAGGGGAAGATCGGAATTTTACCAACATAGGTGAATTGTCCATGGCTATTAGCAAGGGACTGAGTCTTCAAAACAGAAGTATGAGCCAGGAAGAGGCTTTTGAAGCTGCTGAACATCTGATCAATTTTTTTGGGTATAACGACAGGGTAATTGACAACATGCTGGAACCAGAGGATCGGGACGCATTTTATACAATGGAAGACATTGGAGTTCTCCAAACTGAAAGGGAGGAGACAACTCTCTACGACGGCCGCGAGTGGAGGATACATTACTGGATTCTCAACGTGGACCGCATCATTGAACTTTCTAAGATTAAGACTGTTGAGACCTCTATTGAGAAAAATGAGGCCTACCAGATTTATGATGAAATTCCCGATGAGTACTGGAAGATGAATTAGGTGTTATTTTGCACATCGCAATTCTCGATCGGGATAAATGTCATCCAAAAAGATGCAACCATGAATGCCAGTATTATTGCCCTCCAGTAAGAAGCGGAACGCCCACCATTGAGTTTCCTGAACCGGACTCTCAGGCGGTGATCCAAGAACCATTGTGCATTGGTTGCGGAATTTGCGTTCATCGATGTCCATTCAAGGCAATAAAAATTGTTACAGTGCCTGATGAGCTTAATAAAGACATCACCCACCAGTATTCTCTCAACTCATTCCGCCTATACTCTCTCCCCGAACTGAGCAGGGGAAAAGTTACAGCCCTTCTTGGCCAGAATGGTATGGGAAAGAGTACAACACTGAAGATACTTGCAGGAATACAGGTTCCAAATTTTGGAGAATATGATAGACCAGCCTCAAAGGAAGAAGTTGTTGAAAAATTCGCAACATCCGTAATGGGCGATTACTTCCGGGGACTTTACGATGGAACAAAGAAAGCCGTACTGAAGGATCAGAATGTGGACCTTATCCCAAAGGTAGTTTCCGGGACAATTGGGGAAATTCTGAAGAAGAATGATCCACAAGGCAAATTTGACGAAATAACTACATTGCTTAACCTGGGTGCATCTCTCAGCAAAGATGTAAAAAGCTGCTCAGGGGGAGAGTTGCAAAGGTTTGCCATAGCTACGGCACTGATGAGGGATGGAGACATATACCTCTTTGATGAGATGTCATCGTACCTTGATGTAGCCGAAAGGATAAGGGTTGCAGACGTAATACAGAAACTTTCCAGGGAAAAAACTGTTATGGTTGTTGAACACGATCTGGCGCTGATGGACTGGATGGCGGACACAGTTCATGTTGTATACGGTCAGACGGGTACTTATGGCATAATCAGTGAACAGAGAACCAGCAATAAGGCCATAAACTCATTCCTTGAAGGATATTTGCGTGAGGAGAACGTGAGGATCCGGAATTACTCCATAGATTTTCATGAGAAATCTGACAGAAGGGTTGCAACTGGAGTTGAAGTTGCGAGCTGGACTGAAATGGAACAGACCCTCGGAGACTTCAAGCTGAGAATAAACAGTGGTATGATCCGTTCAGGAGAAGTAATAGGCGTCCTCGGCCGAAACGCACTTGGAAAGTCAAGTTTTGCAAAAATACTTGCAGGAGTCTCAGAACCTGACTCCGGTTCAATCTCAAAGACTCTCAAAATATCATACAAACCGCAATATATTTCAACAGACTACGATGGAACTGTATTTTCCCTGCTGGCAACAGCACTGAAAGAGAGAATGCAGTCAGGGATGATCAAGAACGAGGTTCTTCATCCCCTGGAAATAGAAGGGCTTTATGACCTGAACGTACAGGACCTATCAGGCGGTGAACTTCAGAGAGTTTCCATAGCCCTGACACTTTCAATGGATGCGGACCTGTACATCCTTGATGAGCCGTCTGCCCATTTAGACAGTGCCTACAGGATGTCTGCAGCCAGGATCATAAAAAGGGTAATGGAAAACAACAAGAAGAGTGCGTTCGTAATTGATCATGATGTCTACTTCATTGACCTGATTTCTGATGCTTTGATCGTCTTTGACGGCAAACCAGGCATTTCGGGGGAATCACAAGGACCGCTTTCGATGAAGGCCGGTATGAACCTTTTCCTGAAGGGAGCGGGCGTTACTTTCAGAAGGGATGCCGTCACGAGAAGGCCAAGAATCAATAAGCTCGACAGCAGACTAGACCGTGCACAGAGGGAATCCGGGAATTATTATTACTCGGAATGAACTTAGGAATCTTAAGTGCAAAACATAAATTTCGAGGTTACAGGCAGGGATGGCCTTGCCAGAACTGCCAAATTCAAGACACTACACGGGGTTATAGAGACCCCCACTATTCTTCCGGTTATCAATCCAAACATATCGACACTACGGATTGAGGAAATGACCTCCCTTGGAGCCCAGGCTTTCATAACAAACAGCTACATAATAAGAAGAAACGAAGGGTTAAGAGAAAAAGCTGAGAAGCACGGGGTTCATTCACTGATTGGTTTCGATGGGCCAGTCATGACCGATTCTGGTACCTTCCAGAGCCATGTATATTCCGATGTTGAATACACAAACCTCGAAATAGTAGAATTCCAGAGGAAGATTGGAAGCGATATTTCCACAATCCTGGACATCTTCTCGGAGCCTGATTTTTCATATGAACGCGCAAAAAAGGCAGTTCTTGAAACACATGCCAGAATGATGCAACTACCTGGCGGAATCGAAGACACCATTATTGCCGGCCCAATCCAGGGTTCACTCTATAACGATTTAAGGAAAATGTCTGCAGAAATGATGAGTTCATCACAGGCAGGATACCTTCCTATAGGGGGTGTTGTTCCGCTTCTTGAGAATTACAGGTACGATGCACTCGTAGACATAATAATTAATTCAAAACTGAATGCGGGTTTTTCAAAACCAATTCATCTCTTTGGCGGTGGCCATCCAATGTTCATGTCCATGGCAGTGCTACTTGGAGTTGACCTCTTTGATTCAGCTTCATACGTAAAATATGCCAGGGATGGGAGAATGCTATTCTCTGATGGATCCAGGGAGTTGAGCCGGATATCCACTTTGCCGAGATGGAGCCCGATTTATGGCAAGGTTACAGTGCAGGAATTGAAGGATATGCCTCCAGAGGAAAGAAGCAGGTTGCTTTCCATACATAATCTTGGAGCTATTTTCAACGAGCTTCACGAAATAAGGGAGAGGATTTTCCAGCAAACGCTCTGGCAGTATGTTGAGATGAAAGCCAGGTCACACCCATATCTTTTCAAAGCGTACAAACGTATTCTTGAGTACTCGGATGCCCTGGAGAAATTTGAAGACCTATCAAAGAAAGGCAGCTTCTTCTTTTTCGATGGTTACAGTGACAGTACACCCTACATAAAGAGACTGGAAAATTATTCACAGAAACTGAGGGCCATCTCAGGCAAGGAAGAGATAATACTGGGAGACGAACACTGGCATCCTGGAAGGCCCCACCAGGAATCATTCAAAGAAATTTATGAGCATTCCCTGAGACCATTCATGCTCCAGTGGCAGGATTCTGCTGTCCCCCTGGAACTTGACGAAACCTACCCGGTTGAGCAGATCATTACCAGCGGGATCAGGGAACGGGGGAAAGAGTGGAAAACCGATAGTCTTTCAGGAATTGAACAATCTGTAGACAAACTGAGGGATTTTGACCTGGAAAAGGTCAGAAGAGTGGCGGATTATCAGTTTGGATTTGGCTATGGGGAAAAGATTTTCCCAGAAGGAACCCGTGTAACAAGATCAAGGAGGACAGGGCGCATAAGAGGAGTATACCTTGAAGGAAAACTTTTAGGAACTCTCAGGGCGCACGATGGCTTCTTCACCCTGAGTGTAGAGGGGGCAAAGAAGCTTCATGATATGGCCCCTTATCCGGAGCACAGGGTTGTTGTCACACAGGATAGTGCAGAGTTTAATTCTAAGGGTTTCAATGTCTTTTTCAAATTCATTACAGAAAGTTACAACGGCATAATTGCTGGAAACGAAGTCCTTGTTGTTGATCAGGAGGATCGATTGGCAGCAGTAGGCAAGAGTGTGTTATCCGGGAAAGAGATTCCATATTTCAGCTCAGGTGTTGCCGTGAAGGTTCACAAAGGTGTTCTCCAGAATGACGATAAGGGTGAAACCGAGGATTAGATAACATCTTGAGGCATTGGAATGTTTTTCCTGTTCTGCCGGTATTTGTCGTATGATGTCAGGAACATGGCAAAGATCATTACGGCCCCACCCAGAATAACATAGGCTCCAAGCATTTCATGGGCAAATATAACAGAAGCGAGGGCAGCAAATATAGGTTCCCCAACAAATATGATGCCTGCCGCGGTGGGTTCAACATAGATCAGAGCCACTGTGCTGATATAATAACCAAAAACGCTTCCAAAAATTGCAGTGAAAATCAGTGCGAATTTGACGTAATTGTTGATCGTTCCAAGGG
>JBJKQJ010000134.1:0-4652 GCA_046705445.1 Thermoplasmataceae archaeon | reverse complement strand
TTATATAACTCTTTGAGGGAGGATGCCTACTTGATGTGATCGAATACCGGAACAGAAAGAGTACGCGCAATGCCTTCCATCCCCTTGAGCCTGCCCAGCACCAGGTCAGAAAGCTCCTTCATGTTTCGGGTAACAGCCAGAAGCATCAAGTCCCAGTTTCCTGCAATGACTGAAGCCGATATGACGTTGTCCAGTTTTGCAAGATTTCTGCATAGCTCCCTCTGGCTTATCACTGACTTGAAATCATATTCAATCAGAATATATGCCATGATGGAATAACCAAGCTTTTCGTAGTCGAGGTCCACTGTATATTTCTGTATATAGCCTTCTTTTTTGAGTCTCTCCATGCGTTCAAAAACGGTTGCCCGGGGAATCTCAAGTTTGGAGGATATCTCAGAAATCTTATCTCTGCCGTGTTCCTGGAGATATGTAAGGATCTGAAGATCCTTTTTATCGAGTTTTCCTTGCACACTAGTTAAAAAATTCCGATGTATATAAAATGATGGCTTCAATTTGTCACAAAGTGGTAAAAATACTTATATACAACCAAAGCAACCATTCGGATATTGGATACGCCGGGGGGGAGATTCGAACTCCCGAGCTACAAGAGCAATAGATCTCGAATCTATCGCCTTACCGGGCTAGGCTACCCCGGCCCAGCCTTTTGATTGAAAGGTTACACATTAATCTTTTGAGGCTCACTGCAGTTTTGCATGTTCCTTCATCATGCATCGGTCCATTACAACCAAAGCGCCATTCTTCTTTGCCAGTTCAGCCGCATCGGCGTTGACTACACTCTCCTGCATCCAGACGACCTTCGGCGAAATCTTCACAGCTTCTTCCACAACTGAGAGAGCGGCATCTGCTTTTCTGAAAATGTCCACTATATCTACATTCTTTTCCTTCGGTATTTCCAGAAGAGACTTGTAAACAGGCTGCCCGTCCCAGGCATCTATTACAGGGTTTACCGGGAGTATTTCGTAGCCGGCAGCTTTAAGATACTTCGCAACCCTGTAGCTGTCTCTCTCCGGCTTGTCTGAAATGCCAACAACTGCAACTGTTTTTGAACCTGCAAGAATCTGTGGTATCTTTTCTTCATCATAATCTGCCATGCTCAAAAGATGCAGAATTACATTATAAGCTTGATTAGATGTTCTGGTGAATGTATTTATACATTGAAAAATTACTCACATTCCATGCCTATGATGTTTTGCCCTAAGTGTGGGTCACTTATGTCTCCTTCGGGAGGAAAACTTGTTTGCGGCAGCTGCCATTACAGTGAATATCCTGGCGAAAAAGGCTCAGGCCAGATCGTGAGCAAGAGCACTGTCAAGGAAGTAATAATGATAAAAGAGGAAAAAAGCGTAGAACCTTTGGACTCCGATGCAGTTTGTCCGAAATGCAGGCACATGGGCGCCTACTATCTCCTCAAGCAAACCAGGTCGGCGGATGAACCAGAGACTAAGTTCTACACGTGCGAATCCTGCGGACACAGGTGGAGAGAGTACTGACCTGTTCGAACCACATAGTTTAAAAATGCATGTTTACTTTGTGATATAATGGTTCTAGAAGGTCTGGCAGGTTCCCTGCGTGAAACACTGAGAAAAATTTCACGCGCAAGTTACATCGACAAAGAAACAATAAAAGAAGTTGCCAGAGATGTCCAGAGAGCGCTGCTGAAAGCAGATGTTAACGTAAAACTTGTAATGACCCTGTCTTCAACGCTTGAAAAGAGAGCAACCGAAGAAGAGCCTCCTGCGGGCATGACCGCCCAGGATTACCTGGTCAAGATTGTTTATGAAGAGTTGCTTAAAATTCTTGGAGAAGACTCCAGGCTTACCCTGAAAGAGCAGAACATAATGCTTGTTGGTCTTTACGGACAGGGTAAGACCACTTCCGCAGGTAAACTCGCGAAGTTTTTCCACCGGAAGGGGCTCAGTGTGGGCCTCATTGCCGCAGATATCCACAGGGCAGGTGCTTATGATCAGCTGGAACAGCTTGCAAAAAAACTGAATGTTCCTTTTTACGGTGAAAAGGGAGAGAAGAACCCGGTCAAGATTATTAAAAACGGGTTGAAGGAACTTGAGGATCTTAAGATAAAGATAATCGATACTAGTGGAAGAGACTCACTCAATGATGAACTTCTTGAAGAGATCAAGGGCATAAAGAAGGCGTTCAACCCTGATGAGGTTCTGCTTGTTATTGACGCTACAGTTGGGCAGCAGGCCGGACCCCAGGCGAGAACCATGAATGAAGCCGTTGGTATAACAGGTGTTATCCTGACAAAGATGGATGGAACAGGAAAGGGGGGAGGGGCTCTCAGCGCAGTTTCTGACATAAATGCTCCGGTTTATTTCATTGGAACAGGTGAGCATCCGGATGACCTAGAGATTTTCAATTCCAAGAAATTCCTTTCCAGATTACTTGGCCTTGGTGACCTAGAGACGCTTCTTGAAGCATTCAAGGAAACCAATATTACTGAAGAGGAAGCAGAAGAGTCCATGAATAAGCTCATGTCCGGGAAATTCAACCTCAAGGACATGTATGAAATCTGGGAAAAATTCGCACAACCCGGCATTATGAGAAAGATGTTCGACTCACTTCCGCTTGCTAAAATGCCTGGAGGCAACAAGATTGATCCCAATGCCATAGAAAATGCCCAGGATAAGCTGACTAATTACAGGATCATTATGGATTCCATGTCCTTTTTCGAGCTTGAAAACCCGGATGAGATAAATGCAAAAAGAATTGCAAGAATTTCCAAGGGTTCAGGTAAGGCAGAAACAGAAATCAGGGGACTGCTCAGGGAATTCAAAGCAATGAAGAACAACCTCAAGGCCATGAAGGGAAACAGAGGATTCAAGAAAATGATGAAGAACCAGATTAGAGCTGGAAACTTTGGCCTGGACGAACTAGAAGGAATGGATCAGTGACCATAGCCCAACATACTTTCAAGCTCGGTGTCACTGAGACCAGTTACTTTTAAAATTTCTTTGGCCGAGATTTCACTGAAATTAAACCCCGACAGGTATTCTATAAATTTATCCAGATTTTCCCTAGACGCCTGATTTATCAGGGTCCTGATCTTAGAGCCCGCCGACATTCCCGGAATGATCTGAGATGACACTTTCCGGGAATATAAGTCGATTGCCTTTTCCTGTGTTCCACCAGACTCGAGTATTGAACGGGCCGCCAGACGTCCTGAGAGATAAGCTTCCCTGAACCCCGTTCTGAATAGTGGATCGTACAACCCGGAATTTGATCCCACACGAATTGCACGGCCCTCTCCAACATTCGGCTCAGATAGGATGTGAACCCTTGCTGTTCCGGTTATAATTGAGTTTCCCCTATATTTGACGTCTGGCTCACTTCTTGAAAAACCTGATTCCGGCATTTCTGTGCCAGCTGAAATGGAATTCCATTCATTGTGGTGCCTGGGAATTTTAAATACGTGAGCTCCACCCGGCCCAATATGCATTTCATCCTTTTCCGGTTTATTTCCCAGCAGGCGATTGTACTCATAATCAAGCCTGGTGACACTTCCGCCATGTGTGTTTGCCGGTATATCTCTTAAGTTTCCTGATGCTAGGATCAGATAATCTGCCTTCAATTTCCTGACTTTTCCGGCACGTGCATACGATACACCCACACTATCATCATGAACTTCAAAATCTGTCAACTCGGATCTCATAAACAACCTGGATCCGTTTATTAGGGCCCTTGAAGCCAGTTCCTTATCAAGCCTGTCCCTTTCAGCTACTGAATTGAATGCATCGCCAGGGCTGAATGAGGCGTCCATCGCAAAGCCTTTCGTATTTGACGTAGCCCTTATGACAAGTGATTCAAGAGGCCTAATAAAAATTCTGGAATCATTTTTCAAAACCTCTAGATCTTCAAATGAAAGATTGACAGAATCTGCACAGATCACAGGAGAGCCTATCTCCATTTTGCTCTCTAACATCAGCACACTCAAGCCGGACTGGGCAAGAATGCTTGCGGCTGCAGAACCTGAAGGGCCAGCTCCCGAAATGATCACATCTAATTTTTCAATATCTTCTGCCGATGGCATGTGTGAAAATTCACCTGAATATCTGCTGTTCCATAGTTAATGGAAAGCATCTTTAAAATTATAGGTGCAAATCACCGCATACTTTAAATGCCTCATGGATTTTTGGTGGGTTCTGCCCGAAACATTTAAAAAAGAATGAACAGAACTGTGTAGAGCACAAATCGCTAAATAATGTTTAAATACCGTCGGTTATACAGAGAATGTAGTAGATTCCCATGAAAAACGGCGGAGAATACGATGTGATTGTTGCTGGTGCTGGATTGGCTGGAACGTTAGCCGCCGCAACGTCAGCAAGAAAAGGAAAGCGCGTTTTATTGCTCGACAGGAACCCAGAAGAGTATGTAGGAAAGAAAACAGTCTGGGGATGGACCTGTGGAGATGCAGTTGCAGGATCTCACATAGACTTTGTGGAAAGCAGACTTGGTGTGAAATTTGGAGAACCTGAACTGGACAGGAGAGTGGATGGCGTTTACGCACTTTCCCCCGACCTCAAAACAAAATTCAAGTTCGAAGGTAGAGGTTACACACTTGACAGGCCGGCGTTTGAGGCTAAACTGCTCCAGATCGCCAAGGGATATGGGCC
>JBJKQJ010000133.1:0-4730 GCA_046705445.1 Thermoplasmataceae archaeon | reverse complement strand
TCTCCATCCTGCAGGAATGTCGGAAGGACAAGGTCCCATCTATATTTTCATTGATATAGATCAACCCCTCCAGAACTGTTGAGATTTTGTTTTTGGGAACCTCGTATCTTTCAATCCTGGTTTTCCCGTCTACCTCCGTCCTCTTCACTTCAAACGTATAGTTCTTAGCTGACATAAGACACCTCAGTAGACCCTCTCAGCAGGTTGCCATTTGGTAATTACTACAGGCTTGTATTGGAATTGCGGGCCATCTCTGGAAAAGGTGGCTATTGAATGTTGAAGGAAATTCACATCATCCCTCTTGGGATAATCGTTTCTGTAATGTGCCCCCCTGCTTTCCTTTCTGTTGAGCGCCCCAATTGTTATAATTTCCGCAAGATCCAGCATAAATCCAAGCTCAATTGCCCATTGCAGCTGCATATTGAAGACCCGGGACTTATCTGGAATGGAAATTCTGCCGTAACGTGTTTTAAGTCCCCTTATGTTCCTGATCTGTGTCTGTAATTCCCTCTCCGTTCTCAGAACCCCGACATTCAAATCCATGCCAATCCTCAAATCATCCCTGATTGAGGCTACATTTTCCTCACCACTGCTTTTCAAAAGACCATCCCAAATCTTACTTTCCTCTTCCCTGGCTTTGGTGTGGTCAAGATCTGGTATGGAATGTGCCTCCGCCCATTTTGCAGCCTGAATTCCCGCAACATTGCCGTAAGCAAGGCATTCGTTTGTTGAGTTTGACCCAAGCCTGTTTGCCCCATGAATGCTTATGGATACGTTCTCGCCAGCCCCGAATATACCTGGTATAGCTGTCTCAGTCCTTATGTTTACATCAATCCCGCCCATTGTATAGTGGGTCGCGGGCCTCACAGGAATCATTTCTTCTGTAGGATCGATGTTGTTGAATTTTTTGGCTATGTCAGTAATCATAGGAAGCCTCTCTTCCAGTTTTTCGGCAATATGGCGAAGATCAAGATTCAGGTAGGGAGCTTCACCATGTTTCCCTCTGATGCCTCTACCCGCCAGTATCTCCCACATCATTGCCCTGGAAACTATATCTCTGGGTGCTTCCTCCAGTTTACTTGGAGCATATTTTTCCATGAATCTTTTACCATCAGAATTTCTCAGGTATCCACCCTCCGCACGAGCAGCCTCGGTAATTAGAATTCCTGAAGGGATCAGGCCAGTGGGATGGAACTGCACGAATTCCATGTCTTTGAGGGGTATGCCAGCCCTGTATGCCATTGCGTCACCGTCACCGGTAACAGAATGGGCATACGTGCTGAACTGGTAGAGTCTACCTGCCCCACCTGCGGAAAAGATAAAGGCCTTTCCCTGAAAGACCACAAAGTTACCATTCTGAAGATTTATTGCAGTAAGGCCGTTGAATCTGTTATCGGTTATGATAATAGAGGTGGCAAAGAATTCATTGTAAAAGTGGATGTTTTCATACTTCTGACACCTGCTGAAGAGTGTCTGCATTACGTGAAACCCGGTTTTGTCGGCTGCAAATGTAGCCCTTGGGAAACTGAGTCCTCCAAAATCTCTCTGAGATATGGTTCCATCATCATTCCTGCTCCAAGGGCAACCCCAGTGGTCAGTTGTGTAAATCTGTTCGGGTACAATGCTGACGAAGTGCTCCACTGCATCCTGGTCTGCGAGGTAGTCACTGCCTTTGATTGTGTCAAATGCATGAAGGTCCAGGCTGTCTTTTGGATTCAGTACGGCACTGGTACCTCCTTCGGCAGAAACTGAATGTGATCTTAAGGGATATAGCTTGGAAACCAAGCCCACGGAAACGTGGGGATTTTCCTCCATTGCTGCAATTGCAGCGCGGAGTCCTGCCATACCACCACCAATTATGATAATGTCTTCCCTTATAATCTCCAAAATAAATCACTGCAAAAAAATCACGGAAATCGTTAAAAATCAATACACTAACAAATACGCCATTCTGTTTAGATAAAGGATGTCGATTACAGGACAAAAGAAGAAAAAATCCAAATGACAATACTCTCAATTGTTTAAAGCTCCGGAATGCCCCCATTAAGTCAGTATTTTGTACCAAAGCCCTTCATTTCCTGTTCTTGATAATTTTCAGAATTTCGGATCGAAATTTCCTTTTACGTGGCTTTGAAAATGCTTAAATAGGGTTTATTAATTATCAGTTGTCAACTAAAGGTTGACAACAGGAGGATGTAGACATGGCTTACAAAAGACGCCGTGAAAGAGATGAAGACGACTGGAGAAGCGAATTTGACGAGTTCTTCGAGAACTTTGGATTTGATATCGACCGTTTCAATGAAAGAATGATGAGAATGTGGGACAGAATGCTTAAGGATCCTGAGAGTCAGACCTTTGGACCTTATGTTTATGGATTCACATACAAGATAGGACCTGATGGAAAGCCCGTTTTCGAAGAATTTGGAAACGTTCCGCAGGGAAGAGCCTATGGGAGGGAACCAAAAATGCTTGAAAAAGACGTAAGGGAACCTATAACTGATTTTACAGAAGACACGGACAAGATCTTTATAACTTACGAGTTGCCAGGTATATCCAAGGAAAACATCAACCTCAATGTTGGAGAGACAAATGTTACGCTTGAGGTTACTGAAGGACCTAGAAAATATTACAAATCTATGGATTTCCCCTATGAGCTGAAACCGGACTCGGCCAATGCAAAATTCATAAACGGCATACTGGACCTTTCCATAGAGAGAGCTAAGAAGGAATCGCCTGGTGGAAGAAAAATATCCATCGACTGAGGAGAACAAATGATTGACGAGGAGATATTAGCCCTTATTTCAGCCATTGAGAACAACACCAGAAGGGAAATACTCCGGGGACTAATCCTCGATCAATCTTATGCTCTTCAGATAAGCCGCTGGATTGGAGTATCACAGCAGGCTATTAACAAGCAGCTTGAATTTCTGGAAAAGGCCAATCTAATTTTATCGGCCGGAGTAATGCCGAGTGCCTCAGGTGCACCAAGGAAAATTTACAAACCAACGGGTTTTTCAACACTTGTAGCGGATTATTCAAGAAATTACATTGAAGTCAAAAGATTTGAATTGCCTGTTTCGGAGGGCCCGGGCAGTGATGAATATGCACACCTGAACCCAAGGGAACTCATTAACCGATTAAGTGCCACAAATACATTGCTTGACAAAATTATGGAAGACAGGATCAAACTGGTCGAAAAGAAGGACCACCTTCTTGGCAAACTGCATGAGTATATAAGCAGTATAGCGCCAGATGAACTCACTAGAAATGTACTGTTGGAATACTGTGACTCTCTTGACCCTGAATATGTTGGAAGAAGATTCAACATCCCAGTGGGTTTTGTTATGCAAATAGTTGAAAATTACCTGAAGTAGCTGCATTTTTTATTGAATATTGAGACAAAATGCTCTTCTGTCTGATTTAGTTTAGCAGGAATGACCATTATGGATGGAGAGATATCGATTTCTGCGTCTGCTATGTTCCTAACAGTGTCGTAAATCAATGTTTCCCCTTTCTGTGAGACCTTTGAGAGAGAGAAAACCTTAACATTCTCGGAGATTACGCCGATATTGTATCTGGCTTCCATAGTGAGCATTATTTCAACAGCTTCCCTGGGAAACATAGTTCTCCCGTCCTTCAAGTCCAGCAGTAGTATTGTATGCAGCCCTGAACTAATGTTGGCCTGAATTTTTTCGAGGACGCTCTTGGGAAGAAAATTTTTCTCAGGAAAGGGCAGAGATACAGGAGGACCCATCCTGTAAGGAAATAAACCTATTTTGCCTGGTACCACAGAGAGTATTGATGCGTTTTCAATAATTTCCACCTGAACTCCTGCTTCTATTGCATCTGACCTGAGTTGATTGTGCGTTGTTGCGGAAAGGGGGTCACCTGTCACAATAAGAACCACATCCTCGTTTCTTGCAAGTTCAATAAGTTCTTTTCCATCCTCCACGAATTCTCTATCCGCACGTTCGATATTCCTAGTGTAGATTCGCTCAAGTTCCTCTATTGTATTATCCGGTGAAATAGAGGTATAAATCTCGAAGAATACTTTTGTGGAATTTCTGATTATGTAATTTTCCTCATTGGTGAGGCTGGACACCCCCCGGAGTCCAAGTCCCATTATGTAAAGCATTTCTCGGCCTTAGAGAAAGTCTTCCTCGATTCTGATTAGCTCATTGAGTTTTGCGAGCCTTTCTCCGCCTATAGTTCCACTCTTAATGAACTCGGCTCCGAATGCAACCGATAGGTGGGCTATGAAATCATCAGTAGTCTCTCCGCTTCTGTGTGAGACTGTCCTCCTGATTCCAGCTTCGGTGGCCATGCTCACTGTTTCCTGAGTGCTAGTCAGTGTTCCAATCTGGTTGACTTTGATGAGAATTCCATTTGTTGAATTCAATTCGATGCCTTTCTTCAATCTTTGGGCGTTAGTTGTATAAAGGTCATCCCCTACAATGACGCTTCTGTCCCTTACTCGTTTGGTGACTTCTGCAAAACCTTCAAAATCAGTATCTTCTATTGGATCTTCAATGAAGTAGAACCCGAGTTCTTTTGAGAAATACTGTGAGAAATCTATTTGATCATCCCTTGATTTTACTTCATGTCTGTAATGATATTTTCCGTTCTTGAAAAATTCAGTTGCGGCAAAATCAACACCGAGGAGTACCTTTATCTTGTATTCTGACGATATTTCTGACGCTGCCTGCTTCACAATATCCACTGCTTCCATG
>JBJKQJ010000132.1:0-6791 GCA_046705445.1 Thermoplasmataceae archaeon | reverse complement strand
GGATTCGAGCCCATACATGGAATAGTTGATTCCCTGTGGATCAAGGGGAAAGGCGACATAGAGGCGCTCCTTGAGGAAATAGGAAGGGAGACAAGGATAGGCATAGTCATGGATGGACATTACAGGTGGATCACATTTATGCCAGCCAGATCAGGCCTTGGTGCCCTGAACAGGTATGTGGGACTCAGGGACGACGGCACATTCAAGGTCAGGGGCATAGAGATCAGGAGATCTGATGTGCCCCAGATATGTGTTGATTTCCAGATGGATGCCCTCAATATCCTCAGGAGATGCAGGACGCCGGCTGAGATATGGGAGAAGAGAGGTGAGATGGAGATATTCAAGAGTGCCTACATGAAAGAGCTCCCAACCCAGCCAAGGGAACATTTCCGTGTTGGCATACATGTGACAAAAAACCGGGAAGAGTACATGGTCAATAATCTGCAGAAGAAAATCCTGGAGGCATCCGACCACATAGGCTATAACATAAGCATCGGCGACAGGGTTGGAGTGATTGTAGTAAACAAGGGAGAAGGGAAAATAGATCTCGGTGATCAGTATGACGGAATCGATCTTCAGTTTTACAGGAAAATGCTCATTAGGGCATTCGAACCCATAGACTTCATTATATCATCATGCGCGCCGGCAAAAAAGACAGTGAACCTTACTACATTCTCCTGATCATGGCCATTACTTTGTCCTCAAGGACACCAACAGGAACATCATTTATTCCAATCATCTTGGCCACACCCTTTTTGTCGCCACGGCCAACTATCCTGCCCTCAACTATTCCAACGTTTTCCAGCCTCTTTATGATTCCGTATATCTTGGATTCTCCGCCAACCTCTATGGAATACTGCTCGGCCACAACTCTGGTTTCCTTGAGCACGCAGGACATCTCAGTGCTGGATTCGTCCTTCAGGCACTTGCACACCGACAGAAGAACAACAAGGTCTTCCGGATCCAGTTCGCCGAGCTTGCTTTCAGTAACGTAAGGGTTTATCATTGAACTTGCAGCCCTGATATCCTCACTTTCTATACGGTCGCCATCCCTGTACTGGCAGACATAAGACGATTTCTGGAGCAGTTCGATTGCAACCCTGGCACTTCCGAATGGTTCCGCAACCTCGCTAATGTATTCAATGGAGGCATCATCGTAAGAACCTGATTCAAGAGCCAGCCTGGCCCTCTCCAGCAGGATTGACTGAAGTTCATCCCTTGAGTAGCGGTTGAAATGAATGGTGGAAAAAACTCCAAGGGATTTCTTGTCCCGTTCTGTCATGTAGATAGACGGATCCTCCATGGAAACCAGTATACATGCAATGGGCGTACCATATACCTCATTGGCCCTGAGCAGGTTGTATATTCCGTCTTTGTCGAACTTGATTAGATTGGTGGCCTCGTCTATTATTATAACTATGTTCTTGCCCCTTTCCTGGGTAATTTTCTTCATGGCCCGGAAAATATCAGGGAAAGACAGATTCCTTGTTCCAGTGATCCTACCCATTCTTGAAAGTGCATCAACCAGTAGTGCCCTGAGGCTGCTGAAGGACAGTGCATTCTCATAGACCATGACGAACCTCTTCTCCTCACGGCTGAGGAAACGCATGGTAGAGGTTTTACCTGTTCCCGAGTCACCAAATGCAACAAGGTTGGATGAAATCCCTCCTTTCAGGGGTTCAAGCATAATTTTCCTAATGTTGTCTATCTGTTTGTCCCTGAATTTAAGTTTCTGGGGGATGTATGAAAAGTCAAGTGGGTCAGGATTCTTTACTATCAAGCTAAATGATAATGAAAAAGGGGGATTATATGTTATGCTCCACTCAAAGACGGGAGCGTAGTAAATTCTTTCTTCTGGTCAAGTCCCCATCTCTTGACCTTCTCAATGTCAACACCTTTCTTCTTGGCCAGGTTCTCGACGAACTTCATCATCAGGTACCCTCCACCTGAGATTATGCTACCTGTTCCAAGCCTTGCCAGGAGGTTGCCCTGGGCATCCCTGAAGCCATCCCTGCCTGCCATCTTTGCCAGATGCCTGTAGCTGGCGTAATATACCGCAAGCTGGTCAGCCGTCAGCATCTCCGTGTTCAGGTTCCTCGACTTGATCCTCCCAAGCGGAACATTCACAAGCGGTGTCACTGTGAACTCAAAAGGCCTGGAGTTGGCAAATGAATTGCTGAGGTGGTTGATCATTGCTATGGTATCCCACTGGTCCTCCACAGTCTCGCCTTCCTGCCCGACCTGTATGGTAAATGCGGGTCTCCAGTAATTTGTTGTTTCCACGAATACTCCCTGCCAGACTATGTCCTGCCAGCTACCGTCCGGTCCAATCTTAAGTGGAAGCGTTTTGTTGGGCATATGCTTCCTTGCCAGTTCATCGCTGCCTGTTTCAACCCCAGTCTGGATGCCTATCCAGTTGCTTGGGCCGGCGTTGAGAACTTTTGAGAGCTTTGCCATCATTTCAGGATAACCTGCAGGAATGGAGATTCTTCCATGGGTTGGGTTTGAAGTCTGAACACCCGGTACAGCCATAACTGATGAAAAGAGGTCCAAAAGGGCATCCTCATTTGGAGCGAACATGCTTCCATGCTTGTAACCAAAGGCCTCATCAGAATGGAGCCAGGCATTGGGAAGCCCAGCTGAAACATTTACCTTCACTTCGTTTACAATTCTCTCTATAGAGTTGTAACGCAGGGGCCTCAGAGTGACTTCACAGAAATCACATCCCACACCACAGCCACGCATCATCTCAACCATTCCTTTCATGGATGGCCCAACAATTTCGGGTATCTCCTCGAGCCGTGGATAGGCAGATTTAGAAATGCCCCTGGCAAGGAAGAGGTCATCTTTCTTCACCACTTTCCTGAAATTGTCATCATAGGTCATGTATCCCTTGTGGAACAGGGTGTTGTCAAGGGCATCCTCGCTTATCTGCTCAAACAGCAGCTCGGCGATATCATCTATTTCCCCCTGGACAACGTAATCGAAATGGTACTTTTCAATCTCCTCTCTGAGGATTGTAAATTCCCACACTCCAGGGCCACCCACAACGAGTTTTGCCTTCTTCCCGGCCCTGGCTTTGTTGATTCTCTCCATCAGAGAATCCCACTCTCTCCTTACCCATGGGGACATTTCCCCTCCAAAGAGGGCGTAATATGACATGGTGGTGGGTCCAATGCCAAGTGGATCCATGGTTGTAACACCGATAATCTCTGTGTCTTCGGTGATGAAATTTGCGAGATAGTCTTCATGCGCCACCACAACATCCTTCCTGTCGTACTTCCTCAGAAGGGCTGCTTCAAGTTTCCTGAGAGAATATGGTGCAAATATCGCAGCACCATTTGGATGCACCGGAGGTGCTGGTCCCTTCAGGAATTTATATACCCTTTCAGGTACTGCCTTTCCAGGGGCGCACGGAAGAAAGTCGAGTAGCGGGAAATCCCTGTATTCGTAGCTTAGAGTTGAATCTGATACTAAAACAAACTTTGTCATTAGACATTTCCTCCTCAGTCTATTAAATGATTTTTATTCATAAATAGTTTGTTAATTAAAAGCGGAAAAACACATAATTTTCCTGATAAATGGTTTTCCCTGTATAATATAAGATTTCAGGAGATTTCTATGCTACCATTCAATATCCATGATGCTTGAAGCCTTTTCCCTCATGATCTTGAGGCAGTGGTTGGAGAACTTTGGCTGGTTGTAGATGGCAATTGGAAGATCAGAATTTTCTGGAAGGATCTTGGAGCAGAAACCAAGCTTTGCCAATTTTTCAACGCTTTTTGCAAGTTTCTCCCGATCAAGGTTCATATCCCGGACCGCTGACCTGAAATCGAATCCAGTATGGTTGCTTCTCAGTATGGAGTCGTATATGCAGAACTCTTCAAGTGCGTCCTGGTCAAGCTCATCATTGAGGTCGGAGAGGCGCATCTGGGTGGCTATTCTCTTGGCTGGAATGTAAATTCTGCGCAATCCTCGATATCCGAATACTCCTATTTTCGCTTTTTCAAATTTTTCAAAGTATTCCCCAATGAGGCCGTTTACCTCTCCGAAGGCGGAAAGGCAGTTTATTCTGTTCCACACCTCTTCAGAAATTCCCACAGTGTTCATCATGGTTCTTATGACTTCAACCAGGTAACTGTTCTCTGACTGGGCTGTGGACCTTATGACTCCAGTCCAGGATTTTCTGTGCCTCTCTATGCTCAGGAGCGTCTTGGGTGCATAATAACCAAGGGATCCTATTATGGCAACATAGCTGAACATTCTGGGGTAAGATGACATAATTTTCTTTATGGAGGTCGTTTGTGAACGAACGTACTGGTCCACTACAGCTTCCGCCACAGAAGCAGTTACCTCGTCTTCTGATAGCACCAGAAAGGAATTGCCGTCGGAATCCAATCCTAGCCCTCTGTCAGCTATTTTCTCCTCTCTAAAGTAACCTGCAGCCTTCAGGAGTATGGCTTCTCTTGAGAGGTCTCTGCTCCTCTCAAAAACAGGTTTGCCGTCATCAACCTGAATGTACCTCCCGTATCTTATGTTCATCCCGCTGATTGCGGTTCGGTAGATCTCATATTTGGCTCTCTGTACATCTAGGCCCTGGTCCCTTACAAGTTTCTCAAAATCAAGCAGGGCATCATGGTTGGATTCAGGAGGGTTCGGGTTTCTTGATACAGTGCTGAAATAAGGAATTAAAGGTTTCTTTGGGGAAATGGACCTGATAAATTCCTCGAATTTTGTATGGTCAATGTCGGGCAGATCATAAATGCGGACGCCTGCAGGTAGTTTTATCTTGTCGGAAGCGTAGAATTCAGGATCTATAACTACTACCTCTCCAATGCTGCTGTGCTTTGCAATCCTGGATATGAACTTGGCCCTTTCCTGTCCAGGAGAACAGAAGATAACAACCTCCGGGTACCTTTCTTCCTCCTTCAGCACTGCAATATCAATATAATCTGAAAAAACAGGCATCTTGTAGTCTACTTCAACACTGAAGCCATAATACCCCAGCATATCTGTAACGGTCTCCTTCATCTGCTCTGCCAGGTTGTCGCTCATGGTAATATGAGAGAAACATCATATAAATTGGTTATCAGGAATGCTGAATGAAATACTGTCTCTTATCAGACCGTTGCTAAACTGAAGAAAGTATTTAGGGAGGGCTATGCTCTCACATTCAGTGAAGATGACCCTGCTAATTCTGGCTTCTATCTTAACATCCTCCGGATCGATTCCACCATCGACTGGCACATTTCCACAACAGCCTGGGGGATTACTTTACTTTCTGGTATTCATTGCAATAATAGTCACACTGAGATTATACAGGGGCATTCATGGCCGGCGGTACAGCAATGCCAGGGTACTTAGGCTGCCCGTGATCTACACCATACTTACTCTCGTCTCAGTTCTCCTGGCGGGGTTCATAGACAATGAAATACTTGTCACACTGGCTCTGATCCCCCTAGGATTCATTGTGGCATATAGGTTCGGATCAAACGTCAACTTCTTCACCAGAAACGGTACTGTATTCTACAGGAGATCGCCGGTAATCATGGTAATCTGGCTGGCTTCATTCATCAGTAGATACATTCTGGAAATACTCTATGGAAATAATCTTCAGGTCATTCTGTTCGTTGATGCAATTCTTTCCCTCACAACTGGACTGATCATAGGCGAAGCCTTTCATGTATTGTCAAAAAGGAAGGATTATATCCCTCAGGCTTCAGATTCTGAGAGCGTTTCCCACGACTTCAGTATTAAAATGTAATGCGAACAAATCAGCGACCAGGGCTGCGAAATTATTGAAAGTAATATGTTAGCCGGAATAATTATTAGTATTTTGAACCGATGCTCTAAAGGTTGTCTGAAAAATTTGAACCTGAAGGATTATGGTCAGGAAAGGCATTTAAGGATTGGGAAGTAGAGGCCTTCAAATTTTTCAAGTTCTGGGGACCCCTTTTATTGGTTTCCGGTATTGCAGGGGGTCTCGGGGCTGTGTTTTTCAGGGCTCTGATCCTGTTTGTGCATCTCCTTTTCTTCAATTATCTTGGCGGCACCGGGCTGCCCATAATATTTCTCCCCGTTATCGGTGGACTTATTGTAGGCCCGCTGATCTATAAATACGCCTCAGAAGCCTGGGGACATGGGGTTCCCGAAGTAATGGAAGCACTCAGGTCAAGAGGCGGAAAAATAAGGACCCGTGTGGCCCTGATCAAAATCCTTGCTTCGTCCATAACCATCGGGTCCGGTGGAAGCGCAGGCAGGGAAGGACCAATCGCCCAGATTGGGGCATCGGTTTCATCCGTTATCGGCCAGCTTTTCCACCTTGATCAGAGGTCCCTGAAGCTGATGGTTATGGCAGGAGCCTCAGCCGGCATAAGTGGTACTTTCAAGGCACCAATTGGAGGGGCGCTTTTCGGGCTGGAAGTCCTAAATGGTGAAATAAGGACCACTGACCTGATCGTAATGGCAGTGTCCTCAATTATAGGGTACATTGTGTCCGTCGCAATATTGGGCCCTGCTCCAATTTTCATTGCCCAAGGGATCACATTCAAGGATTCTGACATGCCATTTTACCTTCTTCTGGGTGTAATCGGCGGGTTCGTATCCTACATATGGACAAGGAGCCTATATGGTGTTGAGGACCTCTTTGCCAGGTTTAAACTTCAGAGAAAATGGTTCTCGCCTTTCCTGGGGGCATGGGTTGTTGGAGCTATAGGCCTCTTCTTCCCGCAGACTCTTGGCCTTGGCTACGGAGTCCTGAATACCTTCTTCGCAGGCAAGCTTGCACTCCA
>JBJKQJ010000131.1:0-7280 GCA_046705445.1 Thermoplasmataceae archaeon | reverse complement strand
AATGTCAACCACAACGAAGAAGCGATATTTTCTTTCCTGAACCTTCTCAAGGAGGAAAGAGAGGACATTTGGGCGAGGCTCAGGATCCTGGAACTACTGGAAAAAAAGAGCAGAGGAGAACTGATCGCGGAACTTGAGAAATTTCCTTTCGATAGCGTCACTGATCTTCAGGAATTCAGAAACCTTGGATATCTCCTTATGAGAAATAGCCTGCCTGAGACCACGGTAAAAATGGTTTCTGCAGCACTCAAGATGTTTCCTGAAGATTACGAACTCCTGAAAACAAAGGCTGAGGCTCTGAAAGAGCTTCGTCAGAAAGAAGAAGCTTATGAAATCTTCAAACAGCTAGCACACAGGGACAACACTGACCTGAGTGTAATCAAGAATGCCATTTCCCTGGCATTTGATCAGAAGCTCTTCGAGGAGTGCCACCACATAATAGAAACGTATCCTGAAGCCAAAAAGGACCCGGTTGTAATGGTCCAAAAAGTGGAATGCGAATTGCAGGGGTCCAAGTTCACAGAAGCAATAAGGGATCTCGAACAGGCACTTCAGGAGAATCCGGATAACCGGGAACTAAAGGATCTAAAACTGAGGACCCTGATAAAGCTAAACAAGGAGAGTGAAGCTTTCAATCTTTCCAGAGAGATTATGGAAGAAGATCCCGAGAACAATAACGCAACCTCATACGCAATGAACTGGCTTTACAAGCGTGGCGAACATGGATCCATTGTTGAGCTGTGTGATGAGAATGAGATCCTGAAGAAAAACTACAAACCCCTGTATGTGGCCTGCAAGATATTTGAAGATGATTTTAAAGATGCCCAGAAGGAGCTCCAGCAGGATCCTGAGTTGCTAAATTCCTCAAGAGTAATTGACTCCATATTCTTCAATGTAAGAGAAGACGATGTCCTTTCAAAGTTTGATGCCATATATTCTGCCCTTGGAAACAAGAAACCCTATTACCTGGTTGTCTCCAACAGGCTCAGAGGAGTCCAACCTAGACCAGAGAACATATCGGATGAGGTTGTCACAGGAAATGAGTCTCAGGCAGTTGCCTATATTATTTCCCACTCCTATTATTCATCAAGGTCCCCTGAGGTTCCAGACAGAATAAGAAGCATGCTGTACCAGCCTACTTTCAAGGAGATCAGGGCACTGATGGAGTTTATGACATTAATTTATGAAGGAAAAGTTTCCGAAGATGTTGTGGACTCACCCAGATATCTGTTCCCCCTGACCGAGGCCCTGATAAAACTTGGCATGCTTAACAAGGCTGAGAGCCAACTTCAGAGGACTGTACATACAGATGATGATCCATTTTACAAATACAGCATTGCCTTAATTGATTTTTACAAAGCAGATTACAATTCGTCCAGAAAATATGTTGAGAGTGCTTTAGACATTCTGAGAAATACCGATTTCCTTAAACTGGCATTGAATATTGCCGTTCTTACTGGTGAATCAAAGGACTTTCGGCGTTATCTTGACGAAATAGTTGATATGAAGCTCATTGACACTTTCGATTTCTCTGAGCTATATAGCAATATATCCAAGAATTCACTGTGGGATATAGCTTCCATACTGGTGGGCATGGAGGCTGAAGCAAACATAAGGAACCCATGGATTGTCAGGCTCAAGAGAGACATAGCAATTGAGTCCGCTGATTACAGCAGAGCGCTGGAAGCGTCTTCCGTGCTGTTTTCCACAAACCAGTACACAAAGGGGGATGTTCAAAAACATATTGGGGTCCTGGACAAACTTGGAAAAGGCCAGGAAATCATAAATTTCCTTTTGGACATCGAGACGGAAAATGCTTCAATATGGCTGGAAAAAGTCATTGGGGATGCATACTACAGATCTGCAAAGTATGAGGATGCCCTGGAACACTATTCCAAGGCAGTATCAATGGGTGAAGACCCCGAAGATGTCAAGAACTATGTGGACGCACTCCTGGAAGCAGGCAAATATGAAGAATCCGCAGAGCTGATTGAAAAATCAAACGATAAGCTGCTTCTCCTGAAACTGTATGGTAAAACTTCTAACATAAAGGGAGCCTTGGATCTCCTCAAAAACCTTACCCTTAAGAAGGATGAGGACCAGGACATCGTGAGATACGCGGCCGACAATCTCTGGTATAATACAGACATAAGAGATTTCCTCATTAATCTGTACAAGCAGGAAGGTTACACTTGGCTGGGTAAAATAATAGCAGTAAGAACCTTTGAAAACAAGGATACAAAATTATCGCTTGAAGTGGCTAGAAACCTTAACAAAAATAACCCGGAAGACCTTGAGATTGTAGGACTTTATTCCAATCTCCTTATAAGGGCCGGTGAAAGGGAGGACGCCATTCAGCTTTTGCTTGGCAGCCTGAAGTTCTGTGGTGATTTCTCAAAGTGCATGGGACTGACCAATACCTTGCTTAGGCTCTATTATGAAGACAGGGATTATGAAGCAGTTGTAAAATTCTACGAGACTAACCCCAAGTTTGTTGACGAAAGAAGCCTTCAGTATGTCATAAGAAGCTACATGGAGGCCGATGATTTTGACATGGCGGAGAAACTGATGAGCCGCTACGAAGGGACCCTCCTGAAGAAAGACATCCACAGTGAACTCAGGGAAGACCTGAAAACAAAAAAGGAATTCATGGAGACTATTTTCTACGTCAGCCGACTTCTCAAACTTGAATACAAGATAGGCAAGAAATTCGACAAGAAAGAGGCTTTCTACAAGGCTGACATTCCAATAGAGCAGATAGAGCCGGTATACCAGTTTCTGAACAGCAGGGACTTCTATTTCGATGTAAATGAGGAAAAGTACGAACTTCTTACTAGAGACGTTATCCAGAAAGCAGTGAAAGACACAGAATTGGAGTCTTTGAAAGACCTCACAATAAGTGTGATTTTCAACAACATGGACCGGAAAGACCCGATCCTGGCCAGAAACATCTATATCTACATAAAAGACCAGATGGAAATCGCGAGGAGACCCCGGCTTAAGGATGAAGCTTTACTGAAACTACTGCGCATTTCACTGAAGGAAAACATTAAACAGGAGCCCCTCCATATCGCGTTTTTCCTGAAAATAGGCATTTCAGAGGCTCTGGAGGTTATGACCCTCATGGAATACATGTCTAGAATGAACGAGGAAGGAGATATCTGATTGGCTGTTTTCGGTTACGACAGATTTCGAAGGGAAGTTCAGGACATTGTCATAGCTGTACTCGCCCTTACATTTGCTTTTTCGATTTCCACATTCTCGCATAATGGATTTAGGATTTCCCCAGTTGGAGCATTATATATTGTTGCCCTCAGCTTTGCCGCAGTATGCCTGGCGTTCCTTCTCCATGAACTTGCACACAGACAGGTCGCCAGAAGGTATGGTGGATTTGCAGAGTTTCGAGTATGGCCCATGGGGCTTCTCGGGGGGCTGGTGCTTTCTTTCTTCGGCTTTGTCATTGCAGCCCCGGGAGCAGTCTACATGTCTGGAATTTATGGTAACGACCGAGTGGGGAAGGCTGCCCTTGCAGGACCTGCATTAAACGTAATACTTGGGGCTGCATTTATGGCTGCAGGTTATGTGAACATAACAAACTCTTGGGGAAATGTCTTTGGCTTTCTCTCACAGATCAATCTCTATCTTGGAGCTTTCAATCTCATACCCTTTTCCCCACTTGATGGGCAGAAAGTACTGGCGTGGGACATACGCACTTATGCGATTGCCTTTATTCTGGCGATTTTTCTCGCAGTGCTCTCATTCATAATATTTGCTTACTGATTTATTGCCAGCCTTTCGGTAGGTTCAGATGGTGTGACAAAGAATATTGTGCTCTCTCCCACTTCAATTCTATAGGGAACTTTAAAATTGAACGATTTACCATCTATTTCCATAACAACCTCCCTGGACTGAGAAAGGGCTTCCCATAGACCTGGAGAAGGTTTTGTGATTAATGCCAGATAGGTCGGGTTTTCGGATGCCTGAAACCACTTTTCCACAGAATATTCATTTGTAATTCCCTTTTGTGTATATACAACTTTTAAAGAGGTCATTTTCATTTAAGGAATTTAGATAAGCATTATATATTTTCCAGAAATTTGGTGAAGTCTTTAGTTGGGGAATTCTTGCGCAGAAGTCTCGGATTTCCCCGGAAGAGGATAATGATCTAAATGAGATACAAGGAAAATTGTACGTCCTGCGGAATAGGACTTGTTCAGGCCGGATATTCAATATTTGAATGCCCACAGTGCGGCGATGAGCTGATCGGACGCTGCAAGGATTGCAGAGAGCATTCAACAAAATACGACTGCCCCAAATGCGGGTTTCAGGGACCTTAGAGTGATAATCATGGGAGACGTAGCTGTATTACTTAAAATTCTTCCAACGGACGTGGAACTTGACATAGAGGCACTTAAAGAGAAAGTTGTGGAATCCGTAAAGCCGCTGTGTGAAGTCAACAAGGTCGAACTCCAGGAAATTGGGTTCGGCCTCAAAGCCATAAAAATTCAGGTTATCATACCGGATGAAGAAGGGAAGATAGACAAAGTCGAGCAGACAATTTCCTCAGTTGAAGGTGTTGGACAGGTTGACACCGAGGAAGTAACTCTGATCTGAGAATGTTTTTAACCCTTTTCCACAACCTTCTATTTGATTTATTTATAGCATTTCTCACCCTTATATTTGTGGGCCTCACATATATTGCGACGGTAAGAAACCAGCCGGAAACCTATGGTCCATTCGACTCTGCCTCGGTGCTAGTTATTGTTCCCTGCAGAGGAATGGATTATTCGCTTGAAGAAAATCTGAAAAGCATAAAGAGGCAGCAATACAGGGACTTCAAAGTTCTAGCTGTGGTTGATTCGGAAGATGACGAAGCAGTTCCAGCAATTGAGAAAGCAGGTATTGAATTCACTATTTCCAGTGATGATTGCACAGCTTGCAGCGGAAAAGTGAGAGCGATCTCGACCGCATTTGAAAAAGAGAAAGGCTATGACATATATGTGATAGCTGATTCCGATATACTTGTACGGCCCGACTGGCTCCTCAAGCTTGTCTCGCCCTTCCAATCCCAGCATGTCGGAATCTCCACCACTGTCCCTTATTTCTATCCCGTAGGAGGTTTTTGGTCCAAAGTCAAACTGGTCTGGGGTTTCGTAGGACTTGGAATGATGGAGTCCAGACTCACCAGATTCGGTTGGGGTGGTTCGGTTGCCTTCAGAAAGGAAATGCTGGTTGGTGAAAACCTGGAGTTTTTCAGAACCTATGTATCTGACGATATTGCCCTTACCAAGATCTGTAAGAATCTTGGCTATAGCATAGCATATGTCCGTGAAGCAATGCCTCGAGTCAACTCACCTGACGATTTTAAAACATTTATTGAATGGGCAAACAGACAGACAGCACTTTCTGTATATTCCACAAGGAATGTGCTTACCTATGGGCTCCTTTTCTATGGGGCCCAGAATCTGCTCTTCATTTCTACCATAATACTCGGAATCCTTGTCGCCCCCATATTTTTCATTTTTCTGGCCCCTATGGTCATCAACAGTTCACGTTCTGTGAAAAGGGCAGGAAACTGGCCTGTCTGGTCCTTTGCCATTGGTTTCCTCATTCCTTTTCTATACTTCTATAACCTTGTGAAGGCGGCCCGAATGGAAAAAATATCCTGGCGAGGGAGGGAATACCCTCTAAAATAATGCCCAATTAAATTCATATATAACAAAACCATAAAAAACCGGTAAATTTGTCCACAGATTCAAAGTATGCTCCGATTTTTGGCACAAATGGAATAAGAGGAGTTCCAAACAGTGACCTTTCCACAGAATTTGCACTTGAAATAGGCAAAGCAATTGGCACATATGTCAATTCTGGAGAAATTGCCATGGCCCGGGATACCCGTGACACCGGTAACATGATTTTCAATGCAGTTTCCTCTGGAATAATGAGTACTGGCTGCTCGATTGTTGACCTGGGCATACTCCCCACTCCTGCTCTGCAGTTTTACTGCAAAACAAAGGAGATATTTGGGGTAGTTATCACCGCTTCTCATAATCCACCCAGATTTAACGGAATTAAATGCATTGCCAATGACGGCACTGAACTCAGAAGGGAGAATGAAGAGGAAATAGAACATATCTACTATGACAAAAAGTACAATCTTGCGGGCTGGGAAAATGCCGGAAAGCTGGGAAAGGATGAAAATGCTGTGGACCTATACATAAAGGCCATTATTTCCCAAGTTGATTCTGCTAGAATAAAGGAAAAGAAATACAGAGTCCTGGTTGATAGTGGCAATGGGGCATCTTTCCTTACAACGCCCACTCTTCTGAGAAATCTTGGGTGCAGCGTAGTTTCACTCAATGCATTCCCTGATGGAATGTTTACATCCAGAACTTCAGAACCCCGACCTGAAAACCTCAGGGATCTTATCACGCTCATGAAAAGTGGCGGTTTCAACCTGGGTGTAGCTCATGACGGTGATGCCGATAGGGCTGTTTTCATAGATGAAAAGGGGAATTTTATAGATGGAGATATGACACTTTCCCTTGTTGTCAAGAGTGTCATTGGCAAGGGGGATGCTGTTGTTACCCCTTTAAGCAGTTCTGATGCCATTACAGAGATTTGCAGTGGAGCCGGTGCAAATCTCATCAGGACCCGAGTTGGAGCACCAGTGGTTTCAAGAGCCATGATTGAAAACAAAGCCTTGATCGGCGGGGAAGAAAATGGTGGGATAATCTACGGGAAACACCAGTATTGCAGGGATGGCGCCATGACTGTTGCACTTATTCTTGAGCTCATGGCCAAATCGGACGGGAAAATTTCGGACCTCATTTCTTCACTGCCCCAGTATTTCATTCATAAAACTTCAGTTGAAAGAAAGAAAAACTGGAAAAACCTGGAGTCCAAAATTCTCTCGTATGCCGAACCAAAGGAAACAGACCGGACTGACGGTTTAAAAATGTACTTTGAAGACGGTTGGGTCCTTATGAGGCCTTCAGGAACTGAACCAATAATAAGGGTTTATGGAGAGTCCAGGGATAAAAAGAAGGCAAAGGAAATTGCACAGGAGTATGAAGCACTAATTTTGGGCCTTCAGGAAGACCCCAGTGCAAGATAGGTATCCCTGAATCTCATTATTGCAGTCACATTGCCTGCGAGAGCAAACCAAATAAGAAGCACATTGATGGGCGAAATTAAAAGCCCGTGGAAAACAAACATATATTTTACAAAAAACAGGATTAAAATGAATATGAGCAAAAAGACGAGCCTGTCCGCCCATA
>JBJKQJ010000130.1:0-4268 GCA_046705445.1 Thermoplasmataceae archaeon | reverse complement strand
GCCTATGTGTCACCATCTGGAACACTTAACGTGTACCTGGGAACCTCACAGAGGACAATATACGGCATGGGAACAAACGGCTACTTCCCGAGAGCAGTCACAAAGATTAACGAGAAGACTGGAGTTCCAGTTATTCCCCTTATCGCTTCATTCATCATAACCCTGATATTCTTTGCTCCATTCCCGAGCTGGTACAAGCTGGTAGGCTTTATCACAAGCTCAACAGTTTTCACCTACATCGTGGGAGGAACAGCCCTCAGAGTTTTCAGGAAACACGCATCAGAACTAGAAAGACCATTCAAACTACCAGGTTCAGCCATAATCTCACCAATTGCATTCATTGGTGCTTCACTGGTCGTTTACTGGTCTGGATGGCCACTTGTGGGTTACCTGGCAGTTGCAATCTTCCTTGGACTTCTTGTCTACGGAATAATGGTTGGACTGAAGTGGATGCCAAACATATTCACAAGGGAGAACTTCAACTCTGGGTCATGGGTTCCTGTTTACATCGTGGTCCTGGCTTTCCTGTCACTTATTGGTGACTCAAGCCTGGGCGGACTTGGTGTAATAAGATTTCCATGGGACTTCCTGGCTGTAGGAATTGCGGCTTTCATCTTCTATCTCTGGGCCAACTTTGCAGGTTACAGAACTGAGGATGTGGAGGAGATCATAAAAGAGAACCTTCAGTTCGCTTCCGGGTCAGAATTTGCTCCATCCGAATCATCTGGTGGCGGAAAGAAGTAATCTCTCCACCAAATTTTTATTTTTTTTATTTATTTAAAAAATTACTGCTTTATATTCAGGCTCTTTATGTTAAAACTTCTGGAAATGGCTTCTCTGAATAGTTTTATATTCCTGCCCTCTTTCCCAATGGCCTTTCCAACCTCGCCCTGTTCTACGCCTACCAGTATATCGATCTGACCTTCTTTCCAGGTGGCGTAAATTTCTTTCACTTTGAACCTGAAGAATACATTTCTGACATATGTAAGCAAATCCCTGGAGAACTCTGCCACAAGGATGTGTTTATTTATCTTGTCTTTAAGGCTGGTGATGATGTTTGGATTCCTCTTGAAAAGTTCAGCGAGTCTTCTCTCGCCAACAATGAAAAGAACCATGTCTTCATTTTCCAGGCATTCCTTGAGCTCTACTTTTCCGATCTTCTCAAAAAGGGCGATATAGCCCATGATTTTGTTATCGATTGTTACTTCTTTCATTGAGACACATTTCCAGCTTTTAAGAAACTATAAGAACCACATAAATTTAGATGTAAAAAATATTTTCGGTCAGCCCTACTTGGAAAATGCCTTGTAAACAAGATTTACGGCACCGGTTCCAAGGGTTATGGGCTGTCCTACAATAATATTCTCCGCAACTCCGGTCAATGGATCAACTTCACCCAGCAATCCCGCTCTGAGCAGATGTTTAGTTGTAATTTCGAAGGCTGCCCTGGCAAGTACGCTGCTTTTCCTTCCTGAAATACCCTGTCTTCCAACAGCCCTAACAGAACCTCCGAAAGTCATCATATCTGCAACAAGCATAAGGTGCCTCTGGTCTACTTCAAGACCCTGTTCGCTGAGAGTTCTCAGAGACTCATCATAGATTGCGTTCCTTGCTGCTTCAATTCCCAGAACCTGGGCAATTTCAATAATATCATTGGTGAATGTCCTGTTTGCATCGACCTCGTCGATTTCAAGAACTTCTTTCAGATTTGAACCCTGGGTATACAGAATCCATTTCTTTGTTGCCTGGTCAACCCGTGCTATGGCCCTCTTGATGCCTGGTACGCCCTTAATCGTGAGAAGTTTAAGTTGTTCCTGCACCTGATAAAGACGTTTGAAAGCCTCCTGCTGGGGTTTCACAATTATGTCTTCGCCTTCAGATTCACTGATAACAGTGATTCCTTTCATTTTGGCCAGTGCATCAAGAAGATCAGAATGGTTCACCAGCCTCTCTGTCATCTTAGCAGGATCAGGCTTTATGGTTAGGGTCATCTGCGTAATGTCAGTGATAATGTCTGCTACATCAATGATTGTTGTGTTTTCCAATTCCTTGACCACATTCATTACGACATCCTCTGAATCCTCGAATTCAGGTTTCAGGTAAACGGTCATGCTTGGGGTGCTGGGGATTCTCCTTGCATCAACTATCTCAATGAGCCTTGGTAGACCCAGTGTCACATTCATTTCCCTGACACCAGCAAAGTGGAAAGTCCTCATTGTCATCTGGGTACCCGGTTCTCCTATACTCTGGGCGGCAATAATTCCCACCGCCTCATAAGGATCGATTTTCTTGGAGTGTATATCGCTGCCAACCCTCATCAGTAATTCGTCAAAGTTTTCCTTAGAAAGTGAACTCCTGTATCTTGCCAGTTTCTCCGCAAGCGACACAGATATTTCCAGTTTTTTCTTGCTTGCAATGTCCAGGACTTCCTTAACTTCTGGGCTTAGAGTGTCCATATAGGCTGTTTTTTCAACGATCTCTATTTTCGGAAGTTCGACTTCGTCAAAATCCACAAATTCTTTGAGTTTCTTCTTGCCTTTTCTGAAGCTCCCGAAAGGTATAGGGTCAACTGGCTCAACTGCAGCTATCTGGAGCACTGTGATGAGGCCGGTTTTCTTCTTCAGGACTACGTCCTTTTCGTCCTTGAATTCCTCTATGCCTGAAATCTGGATACGGTAAGGAAAAGTTTTCTTGTCGAAGGTGACGTACGCGTAAGTGACTCCTGGCTTTACATCGTGATCCACTGCATATGCCACTGGAGCCCTTTTGGAGAGAGTGTCAATATTCTTCTTCGTATCTTTGAAAATTATGGAAGGCAATTACTGCACCTCCTTGTTCTCAAGATCAAAAGCGAGATAATCCACATCCACAGTCTCTCCCTTGTAACTTCTTGTGGGGTCAACTCCATCCTCACCGTACTTGAACTGAATGACTGCACCGACTGTATCCTGCACCCTGAGTTCCTCGTCTACCTTCAGGTCTTCGAATGCGTTGATAAGCCTCCTCTGCATGTATCCACTCCTTGATGTTCTCACAGCTATATCCACCAGACCTTCTCTGCCTCCAATACTGTGCATGAAGTATTCCAGTGGCTCCAAGCCCTCTTTGTAAGAAGATTTTACGAATCCTCTGGCCATTGCACCTATATCTTCAGTCTTAAAGTGTGGAAGCGTTCTACCATAGTAGCCTCTGTTGAGTCTTCCTCCCCTGACTGACTGCTGCCCTACCATTCCGGCTACCTCAGATATATTGAGCATCTTTGCCCTTGCACCTGATCTTGCCATGATAACCGAAGGGTTGTTGAGACCCAGAAAAGCACTTGCTATCTTACCTGACTCATCTCTTACTGAACCAGTTGTTGAGAGAATTTCGATTTCAAGTGTGTCCTCCACGGATCTTCCTGGTGCAGGCTGCAACTGCCCAGCCCTGAAAGTTTCTACTAGTTTGTTGGTCCTTTCAATTGCCTGCTGAGAAATCTCATCGATTCGTGCTATTGCACTCTCGGGAATATCATAGTCATTGATGCCTGTGGAAAAGCCTCTACCACTAAGGAATCCTACACCCAATCTTGTCATCCTGTCAATAAACTGGGCTGCCTCATCTGAGCCATACTTCCTGAAGATCTTGTCGATGATCTCTCCGGAGAAAGACCCTACCGCAGCTTCGTCTATAGTTCCATGAGTCATCTTTCCCTGAATGATATACACATCCTTGTCGATGGGTTCATCTTCATATTCGCACTTCTCTTTCGCGGAAGAACATAGCTTGCTCGGAAACTTAAGATTGAGCCCTTCCGGAAGAATGAGTGAGAAAATATCTCTTCCCCTGTAGAACCTTTTGCCGTCCACTAGCTCTGCAGGCGGCATTTTATCCAGTTTCAGATAGCTCAGCATATGGACTGTCTGTGGTTCTGAATAAAGTGGATTTCCATGGGTGAGCAGGAACATTGCGGTTATATGATCGTGTATACCTCCAATGATGGGCCCGCCAAATCTTGGTGACATGATCTGCTCCTGGACTTTCATAATGATCCTTGCTTCAGCTCTTGCCTCTTCCTTCTGGACTATGTGGAGATTCATCTCATCTCCGTCGAAATCGGCATTGTAGGGTGTGCAGACTGCAAGATTGAACCTGAATGTCTGGCCGGAAAGTATCCTCACTGTGTGCCCCATCATGGACATTCTGTGAAGTGAGGGTTGCCTGTTGAACAGAACAATGTCGCCTTCTGTCAACTGCCTTTCAACAATCCACCCGGGTTCAACTCTCTT